>NZ_JBHFII010000061.1:165854-176495 GCF_057334215.1 Achromobacter maghribensis
CGCCCGCGAGGCCGCGCCCAAAGAAAAGACGGGCAGCGTGATGGGGCTGCTGGGAACGATGTCGGCCATTGGCACGGCGCTGGGGCCCGCGCTGGGCGGCATGCTGGTGGCCGGGGTGGGCTGGCCGTCGATCTTCCTCATCAATCTGCCGTTGGGGGCGCTGGCGTTCGGGCTGGCGTGGTTTCACCTTCCGCCGGATCATCGGGCGACGGCAACGCCCCGCGCGCGCTTCGATTCACTGGGGTCGTTGCTGCTGGCCGCAAGCATCGCCGCGTATGCGCTGGCGATGACCCGGGCCGGAAGCGGTTTTGACTGGATAAGCGGGGCGCTATTGGCGGTTGCCGTGGTGGCGGCCGCGGCCTTCGTGCAGTCGCAGGCCCGCTCGGCATCGCCGCTGATCGGGCTGGCGCTGTTTCGCCGCCCCGTGCTGAGCGCGGGCGTGGCGGCGAACGGGCTGGTTTCCACGGTCATGATGACGACGCTGGTCGTCGGGCCGTTCTACCTTGCAGGCGGCTTGGGGTTGAACGCGGCGCAGGTGGGGCTTGCGATGTCTTGCGGCCCGATCGTGGCCGCGCTGGCGGGCGTGCCGGCGGGCCGAGCCGTCGACCGCTACGGCGCCCAGCGCGTGATGGGGGCGGCGTTGATTGCCATGGCCGTGGGGGCAATCGGTCTGTCGCTGGCGCCCGTGGCGTTCGGCGCGGTGGGTTACGTGGCGCCGTTGGTGGTGATCACCGCTGGCTACGCCCTGTTCCAGGCCGCGAACAGCAGCGCGGTCATGACGGAGGCCGGCGCTGCGCAACGCGGCGCGCTCTCGGGCCTGCTGAACCTGTCGCGCAATCTGGGATTCATCACCGGGGCGTCGCTGATGGGGGCGGTGTTCGCCTGGGCGTCGGGGGCGGGCGACTTGCGGGTGGCGCCGCCCGCCGCGCTGGCGACGGGCATGAGCTGGACGTATGGCCTGGCGGCGGCGTTGCTGTTGCTGGCGTTGGCCATTGCAGCGGTGGGGCGGAATCGAAGCGGGCCTGCGACGGCCTGACCCGCGCGAATCCGCCCGCAGCGCGGCCCGCTACTCTGCCTTCAAGCCCGCCTGGACGATCAGCGGCTGCCACTTCAGCCGTTCGCTGCGCGAAAACGCGGTCAGCTCCGCAGGCGTGCCGCCACCGGGCTCATGGCCCAGTTCCAACAGGCGCTGCCGCACCTCGGGACGCGCCAGGATGGCCGCCAGTTCGGCGTTCAAGCGCTGCACGATGGCGGGCGGGGTGCCCTTGGGGGCGTACAGGCCATTCCACGCGATGACCTGAAAGCCGGGCAGGCCCTGCTCGGCGATCGATTTCACGCCGGGCAACAACGCGGATTCCTTCAACGATGTCACGGCCAGCGCCCGCAGCTTGCCGCTGGTGATGAACGACCGTGCGGCGCTGACGGTGTCGATGCCGATCTGCACCTGTCCGCCCATGAGGTCGGTGGTGGCGGTGGCCGACCCCTTGTACGGAATGCCGCGCATGCTGTTGACGCCTTGCTGCTTGAGCAGTTCGAAGACAAGCCGGGCGGTGGTGCTGGGCATGCCGACGTTGATGCTGTCGGCCTTGGCTTTCCTGGCGTCCCGCAGGTCGGCCAGATTGGCGTACGGGGATCCCGGCGGCGTCAGCAGCACCATCGGAAAGGAACTGACCAGCATCACCGGTTCGAAGTCGCGGTCAGGGTCGAAGGCCGTGGACGAATACATGTATTCGTTCAGCACGTGCGTGCCGTTGGTTCCCATCAACAACGTGTAGCCGTCGGGCGCCGCGCGCGCCGCTTCCGAGGCGCCGATGTTGCCGCCCGCGCCGGGGCGGTTTTCCACGATAAGAGGTTGCCCCAGGGCCCGGGCCAGATACTCGGCCAGATAGCGGCCGGCGACATCGGTGCCTTGGCCGGCCTGATAGGGGACGATCAATTTGATGGGTTTGGAGGGATAGGCGTCGGCGGCCGCGGCGGGTTGTGTGAATAGCAGGGATGCCGCTAGCGCGGCCATCAGGCGTATGGTCTTCATGGTGGTCTCCTGGATTTTCTTATTGGGTAGCGGTGGGGGGTTGCTACGGCGTCGAAGAAGGCCCTCGCGGCAAGACGCCTTGATCCCGCAGCGCCGCGATCTGGGTGTCGTCGAGGCCGGCCTCCCGGAGGACCTCGTCGGTGTGCTGTGCATAGGCAGGGGGCAGCCGGCGCACGCGCACGGGCGCGTCGGACAGCCGCGTGGCGGCGCCGATGCCGTGATAGCCGTCGCGGTCGATGCGCATGCCGCGATGCGTCGAATGCGCCTGCTCGAAGGCCTCGGGCACGCTGTGGACCGGTCCCGCAGGGACGCCCAGCTGCATCAGGTCTCGGCAGACGGCATCGCGCGCGTGGCGGGCAAGCGCCGTGTCGAGGGCGGCGCGCAAGGCGTCGCGGTGTTCAAGCCGTTGGCGGTTGGTCGCGAAGCGGGCGTCCTCCAGCAACGGCGCAAGCCCGATGTATTCGCAGAACTTGCGAAATTGGCGGTCGTTCACGATGCCCAGGAAGATCTCGCCGTCGCGGCAGGCGAAGCGGTCGTACGGCGCGATGTTGGGGTGCGCGCTGCCCAACAGCCCCGGCGCGCGCTGCGTGTGCATCCAGTTGGCCGCGTGTGGCACCAACAGGCTGAGCGCGGTGTCGAATAGCGTGGCGTCCACGCGCTGGCCCCGGCCGGTGCGCGCGCGGTGATACAGGGCCAACAGGATGCCCGCTTGCGCGGTGTAGCCCGTCAGGTGGTCGACGATGGGGACGCCGATGCGGGTCGGGCCGCTGGCCGGGTCGCCGTTCACGCTCATCAGCCCGCACATGGCTTGCAGGATGGCGTCGTAGCCGGGCAGGCCGCCCAGCGGGCCGTCGGCGCCGAATCCCGAGATCGCGCAGTAGATCAATTGAGGAAAGCGCGGCTTGAGGTCCGTCTCGTAGTCCAGCCCCCACCTGGCCATCGTGCCCGGAATGAAGTTCTCGACCAGGATGTCGGCATCTTCCAGCAGCCGCAACAGCACGTCGCGGCCCCCGGCCAGGGACAGGTCGAGTCCGATCGCGCGCTTGCCCCGGTTGACGGCAGTGAAGTAGGCGGCGTCGCCACCCGCGTTCACGGCCGGGCCCAGCGTGCGGGTCTCGTCGCCGCCGGGCGGCTCGACCTTGATCACGTCCGCGCCCTGGTCGGCCAGCATCTGGGTACATAGCGGCCCCGCCAGCACCCTGGACAGATCGATCACCCGGACGCCCGCCAGCGCGCCGCCGGCGCGGGCGTGGGGGGCATCCGGGGCGTTTGCAGCATGCTCCGATGAACCAGACATCATTGACCTCGATTTGGTCGTGTCCGACGCGTTATCCGCGGGTGGGCAATTCAACCACGCCTGAACCCAGCACGGACAGCTCGTCGTCCTGGTTGCGGGCTTCTTGTTCGATCTCGACCAGATGGCGGCCGTCTTCGACGTACTTGCGCTTGACGCGGCCCTTGAAGAACAGCATGTCGCCCTCGGGGTTGTGGCGGCGGATCTTGCACGTGGACTTGCGCAGGAAGCCCGCGTCGCCCATCCAGTTGGTCAGGTGATGCGTCAGCCACGAATTTCGCTCCGGGCCATAGTCGTACGCGCCCGGCGCGCCCACTTCCAGCGCGAATTCCTCTTCCCAGTGCACGCGTTCCGGCACATCGGGGATGCCGAAGCGGTTGGTGATGCCCACGCCGGGATGCGCGTCGATCAGCTGCCACGCCAGCTTGTTGGCGCGGATGTACAGGCCGCCCCAGCCTTGCGCGTAGGCAATGAAGCCGGTCACCGTCATGGGGCCCTTGAACATCACGGGCAGGTCTTGGCCTTCCTTCACGTCTTCCCAGTAACGCGGCGTGGCGCCGCGCACTTCTTCCTGCGCGTACAGCTTGTAGGCTTCTTTGATTTCCTCGGGGCTGTAGCGGCGGGGCTCGCGGGCGCGCACTTCCTTGTACTTGCTGCCCTGTTCGCGGGCGTGGTCGCGTTCCGTGCGGAAGCACCAGCTGTCGGCCTCGGCGACTTTGTCGCCTTCCTGGTTGAAGAAGTCCACGTGATAGATCTGCTGCACCGCGCGGCCGGCGAATCGGGTCTGGTGTTCGATCAGGTTCTTCAAATGCGCTTCGGTCGAGATGACGTCGTTGCGCTTGACGGCCTGGTGCCACGTCCAGTCGGCGCCCGACCACATGGCGTGCACGCCGGGCAGCCCGCCCACGTAGCCCGACACGATGCGGCTGGTTGAAAACAGGAAGCTGGGCAGCGCGATGATGCCGCCGTGCTGCGTCTTGGCCGCGTATTCCGGGTCGCACCACAACGGGTTGTCGTCGCCGATGCCATGGGCGTAGTGGCGGATGTTGTCGCGCGTGGCCTCGTAGCACCACGGCTCGGCGGTGACGCCGATCTTGACGCCGATCCGCGCGCGGAGTTCGTCCAGGCCGCGCTCGGTGATGGTCGGGAAGCTTCTTTCGGTCTTGGTCTTGGTCAGCATGATGTCTCCTGGGGGGATGGGTCAGACGTGCGCGGCGGGCGCGGCGTTTTCGGTTGAAGCGGGGGCGTCGGCAAGCTCTTGCTCGCGCAGTTTCCGGCGGTGGATCTTGCCTGCGGGCGTCTTCGGCAGTTCGGGTACGAACACCACCTGACGCGGATACTCGTGCTGCGCCAATTGGCTTCGCACGGTGTTCTGGATCTCTTCGATGAAGGCGTCGTCGCCGGGCCTGGCCGACACCACGAAGGCCTTGACGACCTGGCCGCGCAAGGCGTCGGGCACACCGATGGCGGCCGCCTCGGTCACGTCGCGATGCTTCAGGATGGCGTCTTCGATTTCGACGGCGCTCATCGTCCAGCCGGCCGAAATAATGACGTCATCGGCACGGCCGCCGTGCCAGAAATAGCCGTCCTCGTCGATGCGCCCCAGGTCCTTGGTGGCAACCCAGGCGTCGCGGCGCCACAACTTCAATTCGCCCGTCACGCCGGGCGGGCAGGGCGCGCCGTTGGCATCCTGCACTTCGACCCGCAGGCCGGGCACGGGCTTGCCCAGCGAACCGGGCTTGACCGTGAAGTCCGGCGCGCCCGGATAGTTCACCAGGCAAACCCCAATTTCGGTGGTGCCGTACATGCTGCAGACGGGTTGCCCGAAAGTGGCCTGCACAAAGGCGGAGGTTTCACTGTCGATGGGTTCGCCGGTAAAGGACACCTTTTGCAGCTGATAGCGGTATTGGTCCGCCACGCCGGCGTTGCGCATCATGCGGTAGTGGGTGGCCGCCGCCGAGATGTTGTTGAAGCCGTGTTCCTGCAAGGCCTGCAGCAGGCGTTCGGCATTGAATTTTCCTGCGTAGGCGCCGATGGTGACGCCCAGGGCCAGCGGCGCAAGCGTGCCGTGCCACAGGCCGTGGCCCCAGGCCGGGGACGACGGGCACATGAAGCGGTCGCCCGGTCGCACGCCGGTGCCGTACAGCGCGGCCATCATCAGCGTGACTAGCGCGCGGTGGGTGTGCTTGACCGCGTCCGGCAGTTCGCGGGTGGTGCCGGACGTGTACTGGAAGATGGCCAGGTCGTCGGCCTGCGTCGTGCATTCGTACCGGGGCGGGAAGGCCGCCAGGGTGTCAAGGAAATCGCCGTCCGCGATGACGACGCGCATGTCGTCGTGTCCGCCCGCCAGCGGCGCTTTCTCGGCATTCGTCACCAGCATGCGGGGCTTGCAGTCCTGCACGCGCAGCCGGATGCCATCGGGACCGAACAGCGTAAAGAGCGGCACCGCGATCGCGCCGCGCTTCATCGCGCCGAACATCGCCACGTAGAAGGCCAGCGACGGTTCCAGCATCACCGCGACCCGGTCGCCGGGCTGGACGCCCTGAGCGGCCAGGTAATGCGCGAAGCGCGACGAGGCATCGGAAATCTGCTTGAAGCCGTAGGACTCGCTGCCGCCGGCCGCGCGCACCAGGATGACGGCCGGCTGGTCCCGGCCGGCATGGCGGTCGATGCATTCGTGGGCGATGTTCATCTGCCGGCGGTCGCCGTCGAACAGCGCCCAGAGCATGTCCGGCGTGCAGAGCGCCTGGGCGTCCGCGTAAGAAGTGGCCTGTGTCAGCGTCGTCATGTCGTCGTGCCTGTGAGGGGTCCGCAATCTGTTGAAGCGATATTGCGCGCCACGCTAGAAATTGTCAATGACGCTCATGAATTGTATATAGACAATTACAAGGAAACAGATCGGGGCCGCATCGGCGCCGCGAGGGCCGGCGCGCAAGGTATGCTTGCCGCAATAAAAACGGAGAGTCAGATGAGTCAGTCCAGTTCCCAGGAACCTTCCGCGGCCGCGGGGCCACGCGTTCGCCCGGTGCCGGCCGTCACGCGGTCGATCGCCATTCTGCGATTGCTGGGCCGTGGCGGCGCGCCGATGACCTTGAAGGCGATTTCTCAGGAATTGGAGATGGTGACCAGCACCTGCCTGCACATTCTTCGGGTATTGGTGGAAGAGGGGCTGGTGAAGGTGGATGCCGGCACCAAGCGCTACAGCCTGGGCGTGGGCATGCTGACGCTGGCGCGCAGCGTGATCGAAAGCAGCCCCTTCCCGACGCTGGTGCAGCCCGTGCTGGACAAGCTGTCCAGCGCGGCCAATGTCACGGCGATCGGCGTGGAAGTGGCGGGTGCCGACCACATGGTGGTTCTTGCCTTGTCGCGTTCCACGGCGCCGTTCCGATTGCACGTGGATGTGGGCAGCCGCTTCCCCGCGCTGATCAGCGCGACGGGCCGCCTGGTGGCCGCCTTCTCGGATCTGACCGACAAGGAGCTGGAACGCCGATTCAAGGCGCTGCGATGGGACCAGGCGCCTGAATTCGCCGCCTGGAAAGCCGATGTGGATGCGGTGCGCCGGGACGGCTACAGCATGGATCGGAACAACTACATCAACGGCGTGGTCGTGATCGCGGTGCCGGTGCTGAACAGCCAGAACCGCATGACGCATTCGCTGGTTGCGGCAGGGCTCGCCGAACAGCTGGACGACGCCCGTGCCCACGCATTAGCCAAGGACCTGCAGGCCGAAGCGCATACGCTGTCGCAACTGCTGTCGGCCCGAAGCTGACCCGACGCACGCGGCGCTTCGGTGCCGTCCGGCCCGTCCGGCCGCTACACCATCGACATGCCGCTACGCCTGGCCGTGCGGACGTCTCGCCACAGCGTCGTGCACAAGAGCGCGAGGATGGCCGCGGAAATCAACGGCCAGATCAGAAAATAAGCGGTCAACCACATATCAATCTCCTTGTTGTGATGGGGCGTGGATCAGCGCGCGGCGCTGTTCGCGGTGAGCGGGCCGGACGGCGCAGTGCGCGCCGCCCCATCCGGTTCATGGTGGAACGCGGTGACACGATGAGCCAGCAGGCCGAAATCGAACCGTTCCTGGTTGTGCAGGCTCAGCGCCACGCATACCGTGGCGCTGACGCCGTAGGCGGTCAGCGAAGCCAGCAGCACGATGTACTCGCGCAGGCTGCCGATGAAGGCGGGTAGCATCACCGCCACGCCAATCGTGCCCACCGTGATGGCAACGGTGCGGCCCAGGAAGCCGAACGCCATCAACCCCAGCACCACGCCGCCGCCGATGGCCGCGCAGATTTCAAAGAAGACGGCGACCACGCCCGTGATGGGCAGCCACTCGAAGCGCACGATCGAGAACAGCGCCACGGCGGACAGCACCGAGCAGACAAAGGCGCGGTTGTTCACGCGGTCCCAATAGAAGCTGGCGATGACCGGAAAGACGATGGCGCCCCATAGCGCGCCCACGAACACCAGCATGACCAGGATGTCCAGGCGCAGGCTGGCGAAGACCACGCCAATCATCGTGGCGATGATCATGGTGGCCCGGCCCCACCACAACATGCGTTGCGGATTCGGGCGTCCGCGCGCCACGTTCTTGGCGTAGACGTCCGTCATGACGATGGCGGACAGTGCCGCCAGATCGGAGTCGGCGGTGGAAGACAGCGAGCCCACGACCAGCAGGAAGAACAGGGCGATGCCGAACGGCGGCAAGTAGGTGGACGCCATTTGCGGGATGATGTTGTTCAGGTCGCCGTTGGCCGGCTCCAACCCGACAAACAAGGCCAGCAGGCCCAGCATGCCCAGCCCGATCACGACGGCGCCGTAGCCCACCGTGGCTGTCAGGAAGGTGGGTTTGATCAGGTCTTCGCGTACCGCGAACAGGCGTTGCGCGATGGTCTGGTTGCCAATGGCATACGCCAGCACGGCCACGAAGTACGGCGCGCCTTGCTCCAGGATGGCCTTGGTGGAATAGAAGTCAGCCTGCTCGCTATTCAAGCGCCACATGTTGGCTTGCAGCATGTCCGGGCCGCCCGCGTTGAAGAAGATCAGCGGGATGATGATGACCGCGGCGATGATCATCGCCGCCAGCTGCGCGAAGTCGGTCATGACCGATGTGCGAAAGCCCGACCACAAGGTGTAGGACAGCACGCCCAGCCCGGCGATCAGCACGCCCTGGATGAACGTAAGCGGGCTCAGGATCGAGACCAGCGCGCCCGCGGCCGTGAAATTCACCATCAGGCTGATGCAGCTGCCCACGATGTTCGATACCGCCATGATCATCTGGCTGGAGGTGCCGTGGCGGGCGTGGATGACTTCGGCCAGCGTGTGGGCCTTGGGCGCCAGCTGCCTGAAGCGCTTGCCGAAGGGGTAGATGAAGAGAATCATCAGGGCGCCCCAGAATCCGTAGTGCAGCGGGCCGGACAGTCCGTACTTGTAGCCGGAGGTGGCGCTGGCGTAGAAGGAGGCGGCCCAGATCCAGGTGGCGATCATGCTGGCGGTCGACAAGCCGAAGCCCACCGCGTTGTTCGACACCATGTAGCCGTCGACGTTCTCGTTTTTTTCGCCGATGAATAGCGACATCAGGAACGTCGCGCCGTAGAAGCCGGCCAGCAACAGGATGGCGGTGGTCGCCGATAACTGGAAGAACGCAGTCTCTTGCATCTTGGGGGTCCTTACTCCTCGACAGCCTTGTCCGGGCCTGGCGGCCGGGGCTGCATGAGTGCCATTTCCGCGGGTTGCGATGGGCGGCAAGCGTTCCCATGGCGCAGGCGAAACACCAATGGACCGCGGGCTTTCGTTGTGGTTTCGAGCGCGCGGTCGCGTGCCTGCCCAGCCGGGCAAGGGATGGTGGCCCGGGTCGGACAAACACAAGACACACCGTATTGGTGCCTTGCTGCGGCATAGGACCGGAGCGTCGCGAACATGGCTGTTCGGTGACGCGCGTGCGGCTCAATGCGGTGAGCAATGGTCCTGCTGGGTAAGCAGGTTTTTGTTCCGCAACCGCTGGCTTTCGGCCAGGCGGCTGGGTGGTGGTGTTTCGGCGCTGGCGCCGGGCCGCTGTGCGCGGCCATGTGACGGGTGCCCTCGATGACGGAGCATCGGCGGGGTCCGGTGATGAATTACAACATCTGTTAAGTATAGGGGTAGACGGGGACAGCGTCTACCCTTCGTGCCGAGAAAAGCGGGGTGAAAATGTAAGTTGCGAGCCTTTGCTCGCGGTTCACCCCGGCCGGGAGTCGGCTTAAAACCCTTCTTTTGGCACGTGGATGCGGCCTTCCATCAGCACGCGCGCGCTGCGGCTCATGATGGCTTTGGTGACTTTCCATTCGCCATCCACTCGTTGTGCCTGGGCGCCGACGCGCAGTGTGCCGGAGGGGTGGCCGAAGTTGACGCTGTCGCGTTCGGTGCCGCCAGCGGCCAGGTTCACGAGCGTGCCGGGAATGGCCGCCGCCGTGCCGATGGCCACGGAAGCGGTCCCCATCATCGCGTGGTGCAGCTTGCCCATGGACAGCGCGCGCACCAGCACGTCGATGTCGCCCGCGCCAATCTGCTTGCCGCTGGACGACACGTAGGCCTTGGGGCGCGCCACGAAGGCGACCTTGGGCGTGTGCTGGCGGCTGGCGGCCTCTTCAACCTTGGTGATCAGGCCCATGCGCAGGGCGCCGTGCGCGCGAATGGTCTCGAAGCGCGCCAGCGCGGCGGCGTCGCTATTGATGTCGTCCTGCAGTTCGGTGCCGGTGTAGCCCAGGGCTTCGGCATCCAGGAAGATCGTCGGAATACCCGAATTGATCATCGTGGCCTTGAAGGTGCCCACGCCGGGCACGTCCAGGTCGTCGACCAGGTTGCCGGTGGGGAACATCGAGCCGCCGTCGCCTTCTTCGGCGGGGTCCATGAATTCCAGCCGCAGTTCGGCGGCGGGGAAGGTCACGCCGTCCAGCTCGAAGTCGCCGGTCTCTTGCACCGCGCCGCCGGTCATCGGCACGTGCGCGATGATGGTCTTCTTGATGTTGGCTTGCCAGATGCGCACGACGGCGATGCCGTCGGCGGGCACGCGGGCCGGGTCGACGAGGCCGTTGGTGATGGCGAACGGGCCGACGGCGGCGGACAGGTTGCCGCAGTTGCCGCTCCAGTCCACAAAGGGCTGGTCGATGGAGACCTGGCCGAACAGATAGTCCACGTCATGGTCAGGCTGGGTGCTCTTGCCGACGATGACGGTCTTGCTGGTGCTGGACGTGGCGGCCCCCATGCCGTCGATCTGCTTGCCATAGGGGTCCGGGCTGCCGATCACGCGCATCAGCAGTGCGTCGCGGGGGGG
>NZ_JBHFII010000061.1:176628-180114 GCF_057334215.1 Achromobacter maghribensis
CCCCCCCCCCCCCCCCCCCCCCCCCGGGGGTGTCAGCTGGCCGCGGTATCAGCTGGCCTGTTTGGCGCCGGCCACGGATTCGGCTTCCAGGAAGTCCTGGGCAAAGCGCTGCAGCACGCCACCGGCTTCGTAGATGGACACCTCTTCCGCGGTGTCCAGACGGCAGGTGACGGCCACCTGCACGGTCTCGCCATTGCGGCGGTGGATCACCAGCGTCAGGTCGGCGCGGGGCTTGCGTTCGCCGATGACGTCGTAGCTTTCGGTGCCATCCAGGCCCAGCGTCTTGCGGTTCACGCCGGGTTTGAATTCCAGCGGCAATACGCCCATGCCGATCAGGTTGGTGCGGTGGATGCGTTCGAACCCTTCGGCCACGATGGCTTCCACGCCGGCCAGGCGCACGCCTTTGGCGGCCCAGTCGCGCGATGACCCCTGGCCGTAGTCGGCGCCGGCCACGATGATCAGCGGCTGCTTGCGGTCCATGTAGGTTTCGATGGCTTCCCACATGCGCATGACCTGGCCTTCCGGTTCCACGCGCGCCAGCGAACCTTGCTTCACGGTGCCGTCGTCGTTCAGCACCATTTCGTTATAGAGCTTGGGGTTGGCAAAGGTGGCGCGCTGCGCGGTCAGGTGGTCGCCGCGGTGGGTGGCGTACGAGTTGAAGTCTTCTTCGGGCAGCCCCATCTTGTCCAGGTATTCGCCGGCTGCGCTGTCCAGCATGATGGCGTTGGACGGCGACAGGTGGTCGGTGGTGATGTTGTCGCCCAGCACGGCCAGCGGCAGCATGCCGCGCAGCGTGCGGGCGCCTGCCAGCGCGCCTTCCCAGTACGGCGGACGGCGGATGTAGGTGCTTTGGGCGCGCCAGGCGTAAAGCGGGCTGACGCCGGCCTTGCGGTCGTCCTGGATGCCGAACATCGGCGCGTAGACCTTGCGGAACTGCTCGGGCTTGACCGATGCCTTGACCACCGCGTCAATCTCTTCGTCGGTGGGCCAGATGTCTTTCAAGCGGATCTCGCGGCCGTCGGCGCCGGTGCCCAGTACATCGCGTTCGATGTCGAAGCGGATGGTGCCGGCGATGGCGTAGGCCACGACCAGCGGGGGCGAAGCCAAAAAGGCCTGCTTGGCATAGGGATGGATGCGGCCGTCGAAGTTGCGGTTGCCGGACAGGACGGCGGTGGCATAGAGGTCGCGGTCGATGATTTCCTGCTGGATCACGGGGTCCAGCGCGCCCGACATGCCGTTGCACGTGGTACAGGCGAAGGCGACGACGCCGAATCCCAGTTTTTCCAGGTCTTGCGTCAGGCCGGCTTCGTCCAGGTACAGCTGCACGGCCTTGGATCCCGGCGCCAGCGAACTCTTCACCCACGGCTTGCGAGACAGGCCGGCGCGGTTGGCATTGCGCGCCAGCAGGCCCGCCGCGATCACGTTGCGCGGGTTGCTGGTATTGGTGCAGCTGGTGATGGCCGCGATGATGACGGCGCCATCGGGCATCCGGCCCGGTTCGTTTTCCACCACGCCTGAAATGCCGCGCGCCGCCAGGTCGGACACCGGCAGGCGGCGATGCGGATTCGACGGGCCGGCCAACGTGCGCACGACCGTGGACAGGTCGAAGCGCAGCACGCGTTCGTATTCGGCCGTCTTCAAGCTGTCGGACCACAGGCCCGCGGTCTTGGCGTAGGTTTCCACCAATGCGATCTGCTCGTCCTCGCGGCCGGTCAGGCGCAGGTAGTCGATGGTCTGCTGGTCGATCGAGAACATCGCGGCGGTGGCGCCGTACTCGGGCGCCATGTTCGAAATCGTGGCGCGGTCACCCAGCGTCAGGCTGGCGGCGCCTTCACCGTAGAACTCCAGGTAGGCGCCCACCACCTTTTCCTTTCGCAGGAATTCGGTCAGCGTCAGCACGACGTCGGTGGCGGTGATGCCAGGTTGCGCGCGGCCCGTGAGTTCCACGCCGATGATGTCAGGCAGGCGCATCCAGGACGCGCGGCCCAGCATCACGTTTTCGGCTTCCAGGCCGCCCACGCCGATGGCGATGACGCCCAGCGCGTCCACGTGCGGCGTGTGGCTGTCGGTGCCGACCAGGGTGTCGGGGAAGGCCACGCCGTCTTGCGTGTAGATCACGGGCGACATCCGCTCCAGGTTGATCTGATGCATGATGCCGTTGCCAGGGGGCACGACTTCGATATTGCGGAAGGCTTGTTTGGTCCAGTCGATGAAGTGGAAGCGGTCTTCGTTGCGGCGGTCTTCAACCGCACGGTTCTTGGCGAAGGCGTCGGGATCGTTGCCGTCGAATTCCACGGCCAGCGAGTGGTCGACGATCAACTGCACCGGCACCACCGGGTTCACCTTGGCCGGGTCGCCGCCCATGTCGGCAATCGCATCGCGCAGGCCCGCCAGGTCGACCAAGGCCGTCTGGCCCAGGATGTCATGACAGACCACGCGCGCCGGAAACCACGGAAAATCCAGGTCGCGGCGGCGTTCGATCAGCTGCTTGAGCGCGTCGGTCAGCATGGCGGGATCGCATCGGCGGACCAGGTTTTCCGCCAGCACGCGGGACGTGTACGGCAGGCCGGCGTAGGCGCCGGGCGCGATCGCCTCGACGGCGGCGCGCGCGTCGAAATAGTCCAGGCGGGTGCCGGGCAGGGTTTTACGGTACGAGTGATTCATCATGCCTCCGTGCGCCGCAGGTTGCTCTGGGCGATCTGTTGTTCGATGTTGATTCGGGATGCGCGGATATGCCGGCGCATCAGGATTTCGGCCAGCTCGCCGTCGTGGTCCGCGATGGCGTCAAGAATGCGGTGGTGTTCGGCGTAGGCCTGCCGCGGGCGGTTCGGCGTCGTCGAATACTGGATGCGGTACATGCGCGCCAGTTGGTAGAGCTCATCGCAAAGCATGCGGAACAGCATCTGGTTGCCGCTGCCCTTGACGATGCGGTAGTGGAAGTCGTAATCGCCTTCCTGCTGGTAGTAGCCCAGGCCGGCCTGGAAGGCGGCGTCGCGTTCGTGGGCTTCCAGCACGCCGCGCAGTTCGGCGATTTCGGCGGGCGGTATGCGTTCGGCGGCCAGGCGGCAGGCCATGCCTTCCAGCGATTCCCGTATTTCGTAGAGTTCGGACAGCTCTTGCTGCGACAGCGATACGACGCGGGCGCCGGCGTGCGGCACGCGCACCAGCAGCTTTTGGCCTTCCAGGCGGTGCAGGGCCTCGCGCAGCGGTCCCCGGCTGACGCCGTGCTGGCGCGCCAGTTCGGGTTCGGAAATCTTGCTGCCCGGGGCGATTTCGCCTTTGACAATGGCCGCCTGGATCTTCTTGAAGATGTGATCCGACAACGTTTCGCCATCGCCCGGCGGGTGGCCCGGCAACGTCAGCACTTTGCTCATGGTGTCAACAATCTGTCCGGATTTAGCGTAAATATTCGGAATAAGGCGGGCTTGGCCGCCAGATTGTCAACAATTTACCGTGGGTCGCCCCGTAGCGCAAGCGGGCCGAAGG
>NZ_JBHFII010000061.1:180208-182229 GCF_057334215.1 Achromobacter maghribensis
CCCCCCCCCCCCCCCCCCCCCCCGGGGGGAGGCCGGTGGCGCTACCGCTGGTGGTGCACGGCTTGCAGGCCGTAGACCTGCACCGGCAGCCCGACCTGGCGCGCCTTCAATTGCAGGGACAGGTACTGGGAATAGTGGCGGGACTGGTGCAGGTTGCCGCCGTGGAACCACAGGCCTTCCTGCTGCGTGGGCTTCCACATGTTGCGCTGTTCGCCTTCCCAGGGGCCAGGATCCTTGGTGGTGTCCGACCCCAGGCCCCAGCACTTGCCCACCTTGTCGGCGACGTCCTGGCTGATCAGGTCGGCGGCCCAGCCGTTCATCGAGCCGTAGCCAGTGGCATAGACGACCAGGTCCGCAGGCAGCGTCACGCCGTTCTTCAGCACGACGGCGTCGCGCGTCAGATGGCTGACGTCGGTGCCGGATTGCAGCTTGATGCTGCCGTCGATGATGAGGTCGCAGGCGCCCACGTCAATGTAATAGCCCGAGCCGCGTCGCAGGTATTTCATGAAAAGGCCCGAGCCGTCGTCGCCCCAATCCAGCATGAAACCCGCTTTCTCAAGCTTGGCGTAGAACTCGGCGTCGCGTTCACGCATCTGGTCGTAAAGCGGAATCTGGAACTGCGCCATGATCTTGTAGGGCAGCGAAGCGAACGTCAGGTCCGCCTTGCGCGTCGTCATGCCGTTGGCCAGCGCCTGTTCGGAATACAGGCCGCCCAGGCCGATGTCCATCAACGTGTCCGACCGGACGATGTGCGTGGACGAGCGCTGCACCATCGTGACGTTGGCGCCGCCTTCCCACAACGCCGCGCAGATATCGTGAGCGGAATTGTTGGCGCCGATCACCACCACGTTCTTGCCGTGGTATGCGTCGGGGCCGGGGTGCTGCGATGAATGCTGCTGCTCGCCCTGGAAAACGTCCTGCCCCGGAAAGCGCGGAATGTTGGGCTTGCCCGACATGCCGGTGGCAAGCACCAGCTGCTTGGGCCGCAGCACCACGGGCTTGCCCTCGCGCAACACGGTGACTTCCCATTCCTGCTTCTGCGCGTCGTAGCGCGCCGACTGGCAGACGCTGGAGGTCCAGTAGTTCAGTTCCATCACCTTCGTGTACATCTCGAGCCAGTCGCCAACCTTGTCCTTGGGTGCGAAGACGGGCCAGTTTTCGGGAAAGGGGATGTAGGGCAGGTGGTCATACCAGACCGGGTCGTGCAGGCACAAGGACTTGTAGCGCTTCCTCCAACTGTCGCCGGCGCGCTCGTTCTTTTCGATGATGATCGTGGGCACGTCCAACTGGCGCAGCCGCGCGCCCAGTGCGATGCCGCCTTGCCCGCCGCCGATGATCAGCACATAGGGCTGCGTCTGATAGCCCAGTTCGGCCGCTTCCTGTTCGCGCTTTTCCAGCCAGGTCTGGCGTTCGCGGCGGTTGCCGTGTTCGGCGCCCTTGGGGCGGCGCGTGCCGCTGGGTTCTTCGTGGCCCTTGAGTTCGGACATGGTGGTCAGCAGCGTCCAGATCTTGCCGTCCTTGACGCGGATGTGCCCGTAGCCGCGCGCCAGGTTGGTGTCGATGTGCAGCCAGCCCTGCAACAGTCCGCCCTCGTCGGCGACGGCTTCACGGTCGTCCCGGGTGAAGCGCACGGGTTCGACCTGTGGCAGTTGTTGCGTGAGCATGTCGCGGATCTGGGCGTGCCCCTCCAGGGTGCGCAGGTTCCAGCTGAACAGCACCAGGTCGCGCCAATAGCAGTCGTCCTGGAACAAGCGGGCGACACCTTCGATGTCCTTGTTGCCCAGCGCGGTGTTCAGGCGCGCTAGCACCGCATCCAGGGCGGCGTCGGCGTGATCATTCGGCATGTCTTGTCTCCTTGCCCGTGGCGGGCTTTGTCGTGGCGTTCCGATGACGGCCCCGGCCTGTGTCGGCCGGTGGGCGTCATGGATCGACATGCAATTGCCGTGCCAACTTCTGGATGCCCCGGCAAGGCCCGTGGTGGCTGGAGAGCCGGGGCCTGGCGTCGCGCGCCGGGGGTGGGG
>NZ_JBHFII010000061.1:182249-208078 GCF_057334215.1 Achromobacter maghribensis
CCCCCCGCCACACCTGTGGCGGCGCAGTGTGGCGGTTGGACGGGGCGACAGGGCCGTGGCGGTGACGCGCGCGGCGTGTTGACGCCGGCGGTGTCAGCGGCGTGGCGTCAGCCCGTAGCGGCGCATCTGGCGATGCACGGTAGAGCGGTCGATGCCCAGGCGCCTGGCGGCCTCCGAGACATTGCCGGCGCAACTGGCCAGCGCCGATCGCAGCGCGGCCTCTTCAGGGGTGGCGGCCTGGCCGGCGGGCGCCAGCGCTTCGGGCAGATCCTGCGGTTCGATCACGCCGTGTTCGCACAGCGCCGCGGCGACCGCGATCACGTTGGCCAGTTCGCGGATATTGCCGGGCCAGGCGTGTGCCTTCAACGCCCGCAGCGCCCGCGCGGACAGCACCGGCGCGCCGGACTCGTCCTGATGCCGCGCCAGCATGCGCGCGATGAGCCAATCCAGGTCCTGGCGTTCGCGCAGCGGCGGCACCGTGAGCGTGGCCGCGTTGATGCGGTAATACAGGTCTTCGCGGAACCCGCCCTCGCGTACCCGCGCGCCCAGATCGCGGTGCGAGGCCGATATCAAGGTCAGGCGCACCGCGCGTGGCGCGTTGGCGCCGATGGGCGTGACCTCGGATTCCGCCAGCACGCGTAGCAAACGGCTTTGCAACGTCAACGGCATGTCGCCGATCTCGTCCAGGAACAGCGTGCCGCCGTCGGACGCTTCGATGAGGCCCTTGCGCCCCTTGGGCGCAGCGCCCGTGTAGGCGCCCGGCAGATAGCCGAACAGTTCGCTTTCGATCAGGGATTCCGGGATGGCCGCGCAGTTCACCGCGACAAAGCTGCCCGGCCGCCGGCTGTCTTCGTGGATGGCTCGCGCCAGGTATTCCTTGCCCACGCCGGTTTCGCCTTGCAACAGAATGGGCAGCCCCTGGCGCGCCAGTTTGGCGGCGCGCGTCTGCAACGCCGCCATCCTGGCGTCACCGCCGTCCAGCCCGCGCAGGGCCGAGGTCGTGGCGCGCACGGCGACGGACGCGCCGCGCGCATGGCGGTTGGGTTCAATGGCGTGGGCGAATAGCGCATTGCCGTCGCGCGCGACGATCAGGCGGTCTTGCGGCGCATGGCCGCGCGTGAATTGCGGCAGGTCATCCAGCTGTACCTCGAAGAAACGCGTGACGGGTTGGCCGATCAGGTCGGCGGGGTGGCGCCAGTCCAGCCCGGCGGCGCGTGCCAGCAGCTTGGCCCCGGAATGTGTCATGCCCAGGATGCGGCCAGCACCGTCCAGCGAGATCGCGGCTTCGGGATCCACGTCCAGGAATTCGGGCGATCGCGCAAAGCGCAACACCCATTCGTTGCGCGTGCGCGCCATCAGGTTGGCCAGTTCGATGCGGCGGGTAGTGCTGTTGACCAGATGCAGCGCCAGGTTCTGGCTGGCCTTCAGGCTGGGGGAACTGAGCAGCGAAATATCCAGCACGGCCGCCAGTTCGCCGTCGGCGTTGTAGATGGGCGCGGCGGTGCAGGACAGCGGCGTGTGGGTGTTGTCGAAGTGATCGGTCTGGTGGATGGTCAGCGCTTCGCCGGTTTCCAGGCAGGCGCCCACGGCGCAGGTGCCAGCACGCGGTTCCGACCATTCCGACCCCAGGTACAGGCCGGCTTTGCGCAGCTTGTCGGTCTGCGCCGGGTCGCCCAGGAACTCCACCGTGACGCCCTGGCGGTCGGCCAGCAATAGCACGTAGTTCTGGCCCGCGACCTGACGGAAAAGATGGTCCAGCCCGCTGCGGGCGATGCTGATCAGGGCTTCGGATTGCTGGCGGTGTTCGCGCAGGCGGCCGTCAGGGACGATATACGCCTCGCACGCCTGGGCCGGATCCAGCCGGTATTGGTCCAGGCAGCGCAGCCAACTGCGCACCACATGCGCGTCGCGCTGCGTGGGGCGGCCTTGGCCGACCTGTTCGATCTCGCGGATATGGGCGGAATGCAGGGATTCCTGACTAGGCATGTCGTCTCCATGGTGCGCCCGATCTACGCCGGATCAGCTAGGCAGCATGCACAGAGACGGCCCCGCTTGTAAATGGTGGTTATCCAGCGGTCTCGCTGTCTATCGAGCGCAGCGCTTTGGGAATCCGATAACGCTTGCCGTCAAAGCGCAGCGTGTGGCGCTTCTTGCCCTGGCTGACGGTTTTTTCTTCGCAGCCGCCTTGCTGCACTGCGGCACGGCTGGACGAGTGCGAATCGGTGGCGACCAGGTCGCGGTAGCCCTTGGTTTGCCTGGTGCCTATCGCCAGGCCGACCGCGCGTTCCGTGAATTCGCCCGCGCAGCTCGTGTCCCATTGGCCGGACGAGTGGTTGACGACCAGGCCGTCGAGCACCAGGCGCAATTCGTTGTCTTCCACGGTGAAGAGCCGCAAGCTGGTTTCGTCCATGGGGTTGGCGCGCGAGGCGCCTTCGCGTTCGATGCGGATACCGAACGCACGGCGGTCGGCCGTGACGTCATAGCGCGCCGTATCGAACGACAGGCTGGCGATGCGCAAGGCATCGTCCGACATCAGATCAACCACCGTGCGGCGCTGCCGCACTTGCAACGTCTGGCGGTCCAGCACCAGCACTTCCAGATCGCCTTCGTGGCCGTTTTCGGGGTCGGGCGTGGCTTGCATCAACGGCACCGCCACCAGCAGCAGCTCGGGGTTGGCCGGCCAGGCCTTGCACGCCACCGCGAAGGGCGCGCCGACATCCGCGTCCGACAGCGTCACGAAGGCGTGGCCTTGCTTTAAGCGGATGCGGCCTTCGCGGTCGGGCTTGTCCTGGTTTTGATACACGCTGCGCACGATGTCGGCCGCCTCTGGGCAAGGGCCGCTTGCGGCGCGCGCCACGCCGCCCGCCAACAGGGCGGACAAGGTCAGGGCGCCGGTCAAGAAGGATAGGGGGCGGGGCATCGCAGGCGGACAGGGACGAAGAAGACCGAATTCTAATCACGCCACCTGTCGGCGTTGCGCCCCTTTCGCTACCGGCCGCTACAGATCGCTACAAGTCCACCCGCACCTTGCCTGCCTTTACCAGCGCGGCCACGTCGCGGATTTCCGTTAGCAAAGCCTGTTGCAACTGCGCCGGCGTGCCGCCCGTGGGCTGGAAGCCCTGTTCGGCCAGCTTGGCCCGCACGCCCTCGGTTTGCAGCGCGCGGTTGATGCCCTGGTTCAGCGCGGCGATCGTCGCTTGCGGCGTGCCCGCGGCGCAATACGTGCCAAAACGAATCTGCGCCTCAAAAGCCGGGTAGCCGCTTTCGGCGACGGTGGGAATATCCGGATACTTGGGGAGGCGTTCGCGGCTGGTCACTGCCAGCACCCGCAGGCGTCCGCCCTTCAGATAAGGCTCGACCGCCGCCACCGTCGCCACGACGAGCTGGATCTGGCTGCCCAACAGATCCGTCATCATCGGCCCCGTGCCGCGATACGGAACGTGCAGCATGTCGATGCCGCAGGCGGCTTGCAGCAATTCGGTAGCCAGATGCTGCGGCGTGGCGTTGCCGGGCGACCCGAAGGTCAGCCCTTTGGGTTCGCGCCTGGCTTGGGCCACGAGTTCGGCCAGTGTCTTGGCCGGCAGGTCGCTGTTGACGGCCACCATGTAGGGCGAACTTGCGATCGCGCATACCGGCGCCAGCTGCTTGAGCACGTCTTCCGGCGGGCGGGCGTAATAGCGCACCGACGGCACCAGCCCCGCGAACAGCAGCACGCTGCCATCCTTGGCGGCATTGGCGGTGTAGTCCGCGCCCAGCATGCCGCTGGCCCCGGGCTTGTTCTCGACGACGACCGGGCGGTCCAACGCGCCCTCCAGCGTGGCCGCGATGACCCGGCCCAGCACATCGGTGCCTCCGCCCGGGGGGAAGGGCACGATCACGCGCAAGGGCGCTTCTCGGGCTGCGGCATGGCGGCTTAGCGACAGGGCGGCGGGCGCCGCGGCGGCCAGGGCCAGGTGCTTCAGTACGGTTCTGCGATTCATGGGGTTGTCTCCATCTCCGCCCCTTCGGGGCGATGGCCGATCGCCTCTGTCAGGCGGGCGATTCGGCGGTTTTCGGCAGTAGAAATGCTTGCAGGGCCGATGCCACCACGGCGGGAGCTTCCACCGGCAGCATATGCCTTTGGCCTTCCACGACCCGGGCTCGGCCGTCGGGCAGCGCGCGCGCCAGGCCCCGGGTCATGCGCGCAGTGGACCCAACATCTTGTTCGCCTGTCATCGCAAGGGTCGGGCAGGCGATATCCGGCGCTGCCTGCGCCAGTATCGGATCGCCCTGCGCGAACAGCCGGTATGCCGCCAGGAAGCTGGCGCGGTCGTTGCGGACCAGGCGCTGGCCGATGGCCGCCACCCGCTGCGGGCGTGTGGCCAGGAATTCGGGCGTGAACCAGCGTTGCAGTGATATCGCGGCAGCGGCCTCCACATCCTGGGTGGCGGCCGCGGTCAGGCGGGCCGTCACGGCGCGGGCCTCTTCCGGCGTGCGCTGGAACACCGTGCTAAGCAACACCAGGCGTTCGACACGCTGCGGTCGGGCGGCGGCATAAGCCCCCGCGATCAAGCCGCCCATGGAATAGCCCAGCACGCTGGCGCGCTGCCAGCCGGCCCGGTACAGCTCGGCGTCAAGCTGCGCGATGAAGTCCTGCACGCGCGCTTCGCCCGTGAGGCCCGGGGCCGCGCCATGGCCCAGCAGGTCGTAGCGCAGCACCTCGAAATCCGGTTCCAGCAGCGGAACCAGATCGTCCCATAGCGTGTGATCCAGCCCGACGCCGTGCAGCAGCACCAGCGGCGCGCCCTGCCCGGAGCGGCGGCGGGGCGCGCTCATTTCGATTGCGCCTCTTGCGCCAATGCCTGCAGATCGGAATAGCGGTTGCCGATCCGGTGATGGGGGCGGCCAGAGGTGGCGGCGCCCAGCGCGATCACGATCTCGTCCGGCGCGGGGGCATCATTGATATTGGTCTGCACGGTCAGGTAGTGTGACCGCAGTCCTTCGTCCAACTTGTGCATCAGCGGCACCGAGATCACGCAGCCCGGACCGCCGCGCGTATTGGTAAAGCTGAGGTAGCTGGTGCCGCCCACGGCGTTGCGGTAGGCGTTGCCGAAGCGCAGGGTGTGGATCAGCGCCGACGCATGTTCGACTTCGCCCGCGGTGCCCACCACGGCGGCCTTGCCGTAGGCTTCGATCTGGTCGGCGGACCCCGCCTGGCGCAGGATCTCTTCCACCAGCAACTCGCCCAGCGGCGGCGCGGCTTCCAGGATCTGCGGGCGCAGGTCTTCCTGGAAAGGCAGGCCCGCCCACGGGTTACGGATCACGGCGGCCGCCACGATCATGATCAACGGCCGTTCGGCCGCCTTGCCGCCTTCAATGCAGGTCTTTTCGACGTAACTGACGATTTTTCGCACTTGCAAAGCCATTCCGCTGCTCCCATGCATGCTTGATGAACGATGCCTGCATTGTTGAAGGCCACCCGGAATTTTGACAATCCAAATTAACGTAAGTTAATTTCGGAAAATCTGAATTCGGTTGCTTGCGACGCCATGCCATCCCCCTTGAAGATCCAGCACCTGCGCCAGTTCCTGCTGGCCGCCGACCACGGCAGCTTCCGCTTGGCGGCCCAGGGCACGCACCGTTCGCAGGCCGCAGTGTCGGCCGCCATGCAGGACCTGGAACAGCAGCTGGGCGCGCCCCTGTTCGAAGCGGGCAAGCGGGCGCAACTGACGCCGTTGGGCCATGCGGTGGCGCCGCTGCTGCGTGAACTGCTGGCCACGCATGACCGCGTGCTGGATGCCGCGCGCCAGCTGGGCATGGGCCATACCGGACCCGTGTCGCTGGCGGTGATGCCGTCGCTGGCGGACGAATGGCTGCCAAAGCTGCTGGAGCGCTACGCCCGCAGCCACCCGGACATCCGCATCCGCGCCCTGGATGAATCGTCGCAGGATGTGCACCGGCTGGTGCTGACCGGTGAAGTGCAGGTGGGCGTGGCGGGCCAGGTGCCGCGCACGGCCGAGGTGGCGTTCACGCCCGTTGCGCGGGATGCGTTCGGGCTGGTGTGCCGAAAAGGGCACCCCCTGGCGCGCCGGCGTGGCCCGGTGCCGTGGTCGGCGCTGGAAGCCGAACGCCTGATCGGAAACGCCACGTTCGACAGCTTGAAGAGCCGGCAACTGGGGCACGTCATCGACGACCCGGCCATGGTGGTGTCGAACCGCGCGTCGTTGCTGGCCAGCGTGGTCGGCGGCTTGGGTGTTACGGTGCTGCCGGTGCTGGCGCGGCCGGCGGTCGGCTCGGGCCTGGCCTTCGTGCCGCTGTCTGAACCGACGGTTGAGCGCATTGTCGGCGTGCTGACGCGCAAGGAAGAAACCTTGCTGCCGTCGGTGGCGGCCATGCATGCGATGGCGCTTGACTCGCTGACGCGGTTCACGCGCCGCAAGGGGGCCGTGCTGGTGTAGCCCCCTACACCCCGCAAGCCACCATCATGAACTGTCGAAAGGCATCGGCCGGCTTGGCCAGCCCCGCGCGGGGATGCCACAGCAGCCCGGCCTCCATGGGCGGCACGGCGTCGGTGATGGGCAGGGCCTCGATCTTGCGGCCTTCCAGCGACCAGGGGCGATAGACCATGTCCGACAGCATGGTGACGCCGAAGCCATGTGCGACCAGCCCGCGCAGCGCTTCCATGGACCGCGTGCGCAGGGCGATGTCGGGCCGCAGGCCATGCGTGCGCCAGTAGTTCAGCGTGGACCGTTCGCCTTCGTCCACCTCCAGCAGGATGTAGGGATAGCGCGCGATGTCGGCCAACGACGGCGCCGAGGCGGACAGCAGCGGATGGCCGGACGCCGTCCACAGTTGCCGCCGCGATCGCACCAGCACCTGATGGCCAAATCGCTCGCGCTTGTCCACATTGGACAGCAGCGCCACGCCCAGCTCGACGTCGCCGCTGGCCACCGCCGCTTCGATTTCCGGGCGGTCCAGGTCCACCAGGTCCAGCACCACCTCCGGGTAGCGCCGGCGGAAGCGCGCCAGCAGGTCGGGCAGGAAATACCCCAGCACCGTGTACGACGCGGCGATGCGCACCGTGCCGCGCAGCGCATAGCGCTGAAAGCCGGGCTCGCGGATGGCGTCGTCCAGCGAATCCAGAATGTCCTGCGTCCGCCGATGAAAATTGTGGCCTTCCGGGGTCAGCGTGACGCCGTGCGGATGGCGGTCGAACAGGCGCACCCCCAACTGGGATTCCAGGGCCAGCACGGCGTTGGTGACGGCCGATTGCGAAACATGTTCGTCGGCCGCCGCCATGGAAAACCGGCCCGTGCGGGCGGCCGCCGCGAAATAGCGCAGCTGCCGCAGGGTGACATCATTAGCCATCTGTTTTTCGAATACCTGCTAGCTGAAACTATGAATATACGATAACCAACGGCGTTCCTACACTGCGGAAAACACTCAAATCCGCATGCAGGAGACAAGCGCGTGAACGCCCCACTACCCCCAGGCGTGGCCGATACCCATGGCCTGACGCTCGACGACAAATACACCCGGACCACCGGCCGCATCTATCTCAGCGGCACCCAGGCGCTTGTGCGCTTGCCGTTGTTGCAGAAGCTGCGCGACCAGCAGGCCGGCCTGAACACCGGCGGCTACATCTCGGGCTATCGGGGCTCGCCGTTGGGCGGCCTGGACCAGGCGCTGTGGAAGGCCAAGAAGCACCTGAAGTCGCACGACGTCGTGTTCCAGCCCGGTGTGAACGAAGACCTGGCCGCGACCGCCGTCTGGGGCTCGCAGCAGTTGAACCTGTTCCCGGGCGCCACCCGCGACGGCGTGTTCGGCATGTGGTACGGCAAGGGGCCGGGCGTGGACCGTTCGGTGGATGTGCTCAAGCACGCCAACTCGGCGGGCTCCTCCGCGCACGGCGGCGTGCTGATGTTGGCGGGCGATGACCATGCCGCCAAGTCCTCGTCGGTCGCGCATCAGTCGGAACATGTGCTGATCGCCAGTGGCATCCCGGTGCTGTACCCATCCAATGTCCAGGAATACCTGGACTACGGGCTGCACGGTTGGGCCATGAGCCGCTACACCGGGTTGTGGGTGGCGATGAAGTGCGTGACGGACGTCGTCGAGTCCAGTGCATCGGTGGATGTGGATCCGGCGCGCGTGCGCATCGTGTTGCCGGACGAGGCCTTGCCGGAGGGCGGGCTGAACATTCGCTGGCCGGATTCGCCGCTGGCGCAAGAGGCCCGCTTGTTGGACCACAAGTGGTATGCCGCGCTGGCGTATGTGCGGGCGAACAAGCTCAACCGCGTGGTGCTGGATTCGCCCCGGGCGACGTTCGGCATCATGACGGCGGGCAAGGCGTATCTGGATGTGCGTCAGGCCCTGAACGACCTGGGGCTGGACGAGGCAGCCTGTGCCGAAGCCGGTATCCGCGTCATGAAGGTGGGCTGTATCTGGCCGCTGGACGCGCAAGGCGCGCGCGAATTCGCCACCGGCCTGAAAGAGATTCTTGTGGTCGAGGAAAAGCGCCAGATCCTCGAATACGCGCTGAAGGAAGAACTCTACAACTGGCGCGACGACGTGCGGCCGCGCGTGTACGGCAAGTTCGACGAGCGCGAGCATGGCGGCGGCGAATGGTCCACGCCGCGAGGCGGCTGGCTGCTGCCGGCGCGCTACGAGCTGTCACCCGCGCTGATCGCCCGCGCCATTGCCGCGCGGTTGGACAAGGCCGACCTGTCTTCCGGCTTGCGCGCCCGCATCGCGGCGCGGCTGGCTGTGATCGATGCCAAGGAACGCGAGGCCGCGCGCCCGACGCTGGTGGAAGAGCGCAAACCCTGGTTTTGCTCGGGTTGCCCGCACAACACCTCCACCCGCGTGCCGGAAGGGTCGCGCGCGGTGGCCGGCATCGGCTGCCATTACATGGCAATGTGGATGAACCGCGACACCGACACCTTCAGCCAGATGGGCGGCGAAGGCGTGGCGTGGCTGGGGCAGAAGGATTTCACCCGCGAACGCCATATCTTCGCCAATCTGGGCGACGGCACCTATTTCCATTCGGGGCTGCTGGCAATTCGCGCCGCGGTCGCGGCGCGTGCGTCGATCACCTACAAGATCCTGTACAACGACGCCGTCGCCATGACGGGCGGCCAGCCGGTGGACGGCGTGCTGACGGTGCCGCAGATTGCGGCGCAGATGCAGGCGGAAGGGGTTGTGAAAACCGTGGTGGTCACGGACGAGCCAGAAAAATATACCGGCGCGGCGGCGTTGCCGGGCGACATCGACGTGCATCATCGCAAGTCGCTGGACGACGTGCAGCGCGCGCTGCGCGAGATTGAAGGCACGACGGTGCTGATCTACGACCAGACTTGCGCCACCGAGAAGCGGCGCCGCCGCAAGCGTGGCGATTACCCGGATCCGCTGCGCCGGGCCTTCATCAACGACGCGGTATGCGAAGGCTGCGGTGACTGCTCGGTCAAGTCCAACTGCCTGTCGGTGGAACCCCTGGATACGCCGCTGGGCACCAAGCGCCGCATCAACCAGTCGTCATGCAACAAGGACTTCTCGTGCGTGGAAGGGTTCTGCCCCAGCTTCGTCACGGCCGAAGGGGCGGTGCTGCGCAAGCCGGCCCTGGCAGGCGCAACCCAGCCGCCGATGCCCGAGGCGCCATTGCCGGATCCCGCGGCCATCGCCGCGGGCGCGGCCTACCGCATGGTGATCGCAGGCGTGGGCGGAACCGGCGTGGTGACGATCGGCGCGCTGCTGGGAGCGGCCGCGCACATTGAAGGCAAGGGCGTCACCGTGCTGGACATGGCGGGCCTGGCGCAAAAGGGCGGCGCGGTGCTTAGCCACGTGCAACTGGCCAACAAGCCCGAAGACCTGCACGCCACCCGTGTCGCGCTGGGCGAGGCCGACCTGGTCATTGGTTGCGATGCGCTGGTGTCGGCGTCGCCCGAGGTGTTGTCGCGGTTGCGCCCCGACCATGGACGCGCCGTGGTGAACAGTGCGGCGGCGCCCACCGCGGCATTCCTGTCGCAGCCCGCCTGGCGTTTTCCTGGCGCGCAGGCAGAGGCGGCCGTTGCCGCAAGCACGGGCGGCAACTGTGATTTCATCGAGGCAGGGCCGCTGGCCGAAGCCTTGCTGGGCGATACGATCTACGCCAATCCGCTGCTGCTTGGCTACGCATGGCAAAAGGGCGGCCTGCCCTTAAGCTACGACAGCTTGCGTCGCGCGATCGAGATCAATGGCGTGTCGGTGGATAAGAATCTGGCCGCCTTTGAACTGGGCCGGCAAGCCGCGCATCGCGGCGCGGCGGCGTTGCGCCCGTCCAAGGCCACGCAGGCGGCCGGGCAAGTCGTTGCGTTGCCCGAATCGCTGGACGGGTTGATCGAGCGGCTGGCCGCGCATGTCGGGGCCTACCAGGACGCGGCCTACGCGGCGCGTTTTCGCGCGGCCGTCGAGGCCGTGCGGGCGCGCGAATCGGCGATGCCCGAGGGGCGTCGCCATGAGGTGACGCGCGCGGTGGCGCGCAGCCTGGCCAAATTGATGACCTATAAGGATGAATACGAGGTGGCGCGCTTGTACACGGACCCGGCGTTCAAGGCCAAGCTGCAGGCCCAGTTTGAAGGTGAGCCCGGGCGCGACTACCGGCTTCGCTACTACCTGGCGCCGCCCGCGTTCGCGCGGCGCGATGCGCAGGGCCGCCTGCAGAAGCGCGCTTTCGGCGCATGGGTCGGCGTGGCATTTCGCATGCTGGCCCCCATGAAACGGGTGCGCGGGACCTGGCTGGATGTATTCGGCAAGACCGCCGAGCGCCGCATGGAGCGCCAGCTGGCTGCCGACTTTCTGGCGCTGGCCGACGAGTTTTCGCGCACGCTGGATGCCGGCAACCGCGACGCCGCGCTAGCGCTGGCCAATCTGCCGGACGCCATCCGCGGGTATGGCCACGTCAAGGAGAACAACGCGCACCAGGCAGAAGCGCGCCAGGCAGAGCTGCTGGAGCGTTATCGCCACCCGGAACGCGAAACGCGGGCCGCATAGGGAAAAAGCGGCAGACGGGCGGGGGATCGCCTGGTGTACGATGCCCCGTCAATGCGGATCACGCCGCGTATTTTTCTGCCCGGCCATGGAACACCTCCTACGCAAAGTTGATCTGACCTCGCTTCGCCTGTTTGTCGCCGTCTGCCAGGAAAACAGCATCGCGCGGGCGGCCGAACGCGAGTTTATTGCGCCATCAGCCGTCAGCCGGCGTATCGCGGATCTGGAATCGTTGGTCGGGCTACCGCTGATCAAACGCCATACGCGCGGCGTGATCGCCACCCCGGCCGGCCAGACGGTACTGCGCCACGCCCAGCAGATCATCGGCGCCGTGGAATCCATGGGGGCGGAGCTGTCGCGCTTCTATGCGGGCGTAAAAGGGAATGTGCGGGTAGTCGCCAATCTGTCGGCCATCGTGCAGTTTCTGCCTGAAGACGTGGCGGCGTTTCAGCGCCTGTTTCCCGACGTGGATATCGACCTGGAAGAACAGCACAGCCCGGATGTGCTGCGCCTGGTGCGTGAGCGCGCCGCGGACTTTGGCATCTGCAACCGCATCGCCGGCACGGAAGGGCTGGAGCAATTGCCGTACCGGCGCGACCGGCTGGCGGTGATGCTGCCGGCCCATCATCCCAAGGCCTCCGCCAGGCAACTGAGTCTGCAGGACATTGCAGGCGAGACCTTTGTGGGGTTGCGCGAAAACAGTGCGCTGACCCAACTGCTGGCGGCGCAAGCCCAGGCCTTGGGCGCCACGTTATCGGTGAAGATCCGCGTGGCCAGTCTGGATGCGCTGTGCCGCATGACGCATGCGGGGCTGGGCATCGCGGTCATGCCGCAGCAAGTTGCCGAACTCTATCTGCAATCGCTGGACGTCGTGGTGCGTCCCCTGTCCGACGAGTGGGCGCGGCGGCAGCTATGCATCGTATTTCCCGCCGAAAGCCAGTTGTCGGCCACCGCCGCCACGCTGGTCAAGTTCCTGGCGCAGCAAGGCTGACCCGGCATCTCCGTTTGCGATGGCTGGCCTGCCGAGACGACACTTCGGCAATCGGCGTGCGCTCCTTATAGTCAGAGCGCGCCCTTGAAGTGACTGGGGGGCGCGGCCCAAGCCGGGGCAGACAGACCCCGCTGCCACGACACGGAGACAACATGACCCCCACCCGATTCCTGGCGTCCTGTACGCTTGCATTCAGCGCCTTGCTGCCCGCGGTGTCCGCGCAGGCCGCCGGTTATCCCGACCATCCCATCCGCCTGATCGTGCCGACGTCGCCGGGCTCCACGGCGGACGTCGTGGCCCGCGTGGTTGCGGAAAATCTGGGCAAGGCCCTGGCGCAGCCCCTGATCGTCGAGAACCTGGCCGGCGCGGCGGGCATCCCCGGCACGCGCCAATTGGTGGCCGCCAAGCCGGATGGCTACACGCTGGCCATCGTGTCGTCCAACCACGCCATCAACCCCAGCCTGTACAAGAGCATGCCGTACGACTCGGTGAAGGACATCACGCCGATTTCGGTCATCGGCACGACGCCCCTCGTGGTGGTCGTGGCCGAGAACTCGCCGTACCGCACGATCGGCGACCTGTTGGCTGCCGCCCGTGCACAACCCGGCAAGATCAACTATGGATCGTCAGGCAATGGCAGCGTGCTGCATCTGGCAGGCGAATTGCTGAAATCAAAGGCGGGCGTGAGCATGATGCATATTCCGTACCGCGGCGGCAATGCGTTGATCACGGATGTCATGTCTGGCCAGATCCAGGTGGCGTTCCTGGCGGTGCCGTCGGTGCTGGCCCAGGTGCAGGCCGGCAAGCTGCGCGCCCTGGCCGTCAGCACGCCTACTCGCGTGGCGGCGCTGCCCGACGCGCCGACGCTGGACGAGTCGGGGGTGAAGGACTATTCCTACGACGCCTGGATTTCGCTGATCGGGCCCGCCAAGCTGCCCGACGATATTGTGCGGACGCTGCAAGCCGCCACGCAGCGAACCATGGCGTCTGCCGCCGTGCTGAACACGCTGTCGCCGCAGGGCTTTGTGGCGCAGGGAAGCAGCGCCGAGCAGGCGGCAGAGACGTTGAACGCGGAAATCCGCAAGAGCCAGGCGCTGGTCAAGGCGGCGGCGGTGACGCCTGAATGACGATTGGAATGACGATGACTGCTGCCGTGGCGTTACCGGCCTGCGTGCTTGACGCGGCGCCCCGAATTCTTCTTCTGTCGCAGGATCCCGCCTGCATCCTGGCGCAATTGGACGGCACCCGCGAGCCGTCGTCTGCCGTGCCCTTGCGCGACGATGTCTCCACTGACGAGATCACGCCGTTGCCGATCCTGACGCATTTCGACGAGAAGCTGGGGCGGTATCCGTATACGGGCCTGAGAGCGGGGGCGGCGCAGCCCATCGGCGTCGATGCGATCAAGCGGGCCGGCATCAATGTGGTGGTGGCGGGAAAGCGCTACGGCAAGGGCTCATCGCGGGAACATAGCCCCATGGCCGAAAAGTGGGCCGGCGTGCGGCTGGTCATCGCCGAGAGCTTTGAACGCATCTACCGGCAAAATGCGGACAACATCGGCTTGTACACCAGCACAGACCTGGGTCTGGTGGAACGCCTGCGCCGAGGCGAATCCATCACGGTGGACGAGATCGTTGCGGGCCGCGACGGCTTGGCAGCCGCCATCGTGCGGGCAGGCGGGTTGCTGGCGTTCGGGCAGCGGCACTTGCAAGGCGTGGCGCAGGCGCCTGCCTTCGGCCGGGGTGACGTCCAGCCCGCGCAGCGGAATGCGCCGCGCACGCTGTTCGAAAAAATCATCCAGCGCCACGTGCTGGAAACGCCTGTCACGCCTGCCGATGCGCCGCAAGGCGCGGGCGTTTTCGTCCGTGCCGACTGGCGCTTCATCCACGAGTACTACACCGGCATGGCCGCGCACATGCTGCATGCGCGCTTCGGCCGGCCGCTGCGGCTGGTGGATCCCGCGCGCATCGTGGTGTTCGAAGACCACACGTCGTATGTCGAGGAAAGCCCCAACCACGTCAGGGCGAGCATCGTCCCCAATATCCGCGTCATGTGCCAGGCCCAGCGCGATTTCGTCGATGCCTACCAGCTTCGGCATCACCGCACTTTGACCGAAGCCGAAGCGGCGCAGGAGGGGGGCGCCAATGTGGCGGGAATTTCGCACGCGATGATGGCAGAGCACTACGCGCTGCCCGGGCAGGTGGTGGTGGGCACCGATTCCCACACCCCGCATAGTGGCGCGCTGGGGTGTGTGGCGTTTGGCGTTGGCACAACCGACATGGCCAACGCTTTTGTCACGGGCGCCGTGCGCCTGACGCTGCCAGCGTCGCTGCGCGTCGACCTGGCGGGCGCCTTGCCGCCGGGCGTGACGGCCAAGGACATCGTGCTGCATCTGCTGGCCTTGCCAGAGATCCGTTCAGGCGCGGGCGTGGGCAAGGTATTTGAGTTCACGGGTGACGTCATTACGGGAATGTCTGTCGACGAGCGCGCCACCCTGACCAACATGACGGCCGAATTGGGAGGCTTGACCGGCATCGTGGCGCCGGACGCCGAAACCGTCCGCTTCCTGCGTGAACGCCGCGGGGCGGACGTAGCCGTCGAACGCTGGATGCACAGCGACCCCGATGCCGTCTATGCGGCGACTTTACGCGTCGATTGTTCGGCCTTGTCGCCCCTTGTGGCCGCGCCAGGCGATCCGGGCAACGGCATCCCGCTTTCCAGCCTGCAAGCGCGACCGCGCATCGATATCGCTTACGGTGGGTCCTGCACGGCCGGCAAGCGCGAAGATTTCGATGCCTATCACCAGGTGCTGGCCTGGGCCGTGGACCGCGGTCTGCGCTTGCCCGATGGCGTGACGCTCTATCTGCAGTACGGCACCACGGCCGTGCGCGACTACTGCGTGGCGCAAGGGTATGACCGCACCTTTGCCGCGGTTGGCGCGCGGATCTTGCAACCGTCCTGTGGGGCGTGCGCCAATTGCGGTCCGGGATCGTCCACTGAACCGGGGCAAGTCACCATCAGCGCCATCAATCGAAACTTCCCCGGCCGCTCGGGACCGGGAAGCGTGTGGCTGGCCAGTCCGCCTACCGTCATGGCGAGCGCCCTGGCGGGCAAGCTGGTGTCGTTCGCGGAATTGCAGGCCGGCTGCGCGGCCTGACGGCTTGATCGGCGGCCCGGGCCTTTCGTCTAGGGGTTCCTCCCAATTCGGACGCCGTGAAGCCCAGCTTAATGAAACCTTAATTGGCAGCCCCCCGGCACTGCGTCAGAGTGCGCAACAGAGCAAACGGCCACCAGATGCCGTCTCGGGCGGCGATGCCGTCCGTCCCGCAGTCAGCCCCGCACAGCACACACCTATCAAAAGAAACCCGGGACACACCGGGTGGCTTGCTATCGGCCGTCGCCGCCAGGCGGCGGCTTTCCCTGTTGGTCCGAGGAGACAACAATGAGCAAGAGCTGGAAGACGTTTGCGGGTGCATTGGGTACGGTGGCAGTCATGGCGGCAGGCGGTGCGCACGCCGCCGACGCGTCGCCGGACATCAAATTGATGCAGCTTTCGGTCGGCAAGATCGAGCTGGACAAAGGCTTCATGACGGCGATGGTGGACGTCGGCACCAAGATCAAGATTCCGGTGCCGGCTTACGTGATCCAGCATCCGCGCGGGCTGGTGCTGTTCGATACCGGCATGAACCAGGCCACCGCCGATGGCAACTGCGCCAACTACTGGGGGCAGGGCCTGTGCGGGGCGTTCAATTCCATCCAGGGGCGCGACGAGGTCGTGGACCGGCAGCTGAAAGCCGCCGGCTTTGACGTCAGCGATGTGAAGTACGTCGTCTATTCGCACTTCCATCTGGATCACGCCGGCAATATCAAGATGTTCCCCAAGGCCAAGCACGTGGTGCAGAAGGCCGAATTGCGCGCCGCCTGGTGGCCCGAGAAGTTCCAGCGCGCCGCCTACGTGATGAAGGACTTCGACACCACGCGCGACTACGACTTCATCCAGGTGGAAGGCGACTTCGACCTGTTCGGCGATGGCTCCATCGTGCTGCTGGATACCAAGGGGCACACGCAAGGCCATCAATCGTTGCAGGTGAAGCTGAAGAACACCGGCACGGTGCTGCTGGCGGCGGACGCCATCTACACGGGCGAAAACGAGGCGGGCGTGATTCCCGGCATTACCTGGAACACGGCGGCATCCATGCAGGCCATCGACCGTCTGAAGCAGATCCGCGACGCGCGCCAGGGCCAGCTCTGGTACAGCCATGATGCGGAGCAACATGCGCAGAACGCCAAGACCAAAGTCTTCGACTGACGGAGCGCGCCATGCAGCCGGCGGTTGCCTTGCACGAGGTCTGCAAGTCGTTCGGGCCGCGTCAGGTCCTGCATTCACTGAGCCTGTCCGTCAGGCCCGGTGAAATCGTGGGCCTGCTGGGTCCGAACGGCAGCGGCAAGACCACGACCCTGCGCCTGATGGCGGGATTCCACACCCCGGACAGCGGCCGCATCACGATCTGCGGGCGCGAACCGGCGCCGGGGCGCGGCAGCGCGGACATCGGCTATCTGCCGGAACGCGCGCCGCTCTACGACACGCTGACGGTGACGCAGTACCTGCAGTTCGGGGCGGGCGTGAAGGTGGAGGGCGGGGCGCCTGCGCGCCGGCGGGCCATCGACCGCGCGATCGACGGCTTCGATTTGCAGGGCGTGGCGCGCACGGTGATTGGCCGGCTGTCCAAAGGCCAACGCCAGCGCGTGGGCTTGGCCCAGGCCGTGCTGAACGACCCGCCCGTCTTGCTGCTGGACGAGGCCACCAATGGCCTGGATCCGGTGCAGATCGTCGAGGCCCGCGCGATGATCCGCCGTTGCGCCGAGGGCCGCGCCGTCGTGTTCAGCAGCCACTTGATGCAGGAAGTAGAGGCCCTGTGCACCCGTATCGCCATCCTGCGCCAGGGCCGCCTGGTGGAGGACGCGGCATTGGGGCAGGCGCAGTCGGCCCTGCAATTGCAGCTGGCGTTGCCGATGGCAGGCCATCCGGCGCTGCATGCGGCCCTGTCGGCCTGCCCGGGCGTGCGCGGCGTGGATGCCGCGCCGTTGGGCGAGGGGCTAAGCAAGTGGCGTATCAGCTGGGAAGCGGACGAAGGCATGGGCATGCGTCAAAACCCTGGCGAAGCGACGTGTGACGCCGTCTTGCGCATTGTGCTGGCACACGCCGAAGTGCGGGCCGTGCTGTCGCTGCACGACGCGGTCGAAACCCGGCTGCTCGCTGCGCTGGCGCCCAACGATCCCTTGCTGCGGAGGCGTGCATGAAAGGCTTCGGTGCTTTGTACCGGAAGGAACTGCGTACCGATTTCGGATCCCCGGTGGCGCTGGTGGTGGTGGCGGTCTTTTGGGCGTTGTCGGGCTACCTGTTCAGTTTCAATCTGTTCTTCGTCAGTACCGGCCAGATGGTGACGGCGTTCCACAACATGACGATCTTGCTGATCCTGGTGATGCCGCTGGTCAGCATGCGGGCGTTTGCCGAAGAGGCCCGGCAAGGCACGCTAGAGCTGCTGCTGACCTTGCCGCTATCGGATGCGGCGCTGGTGGCGGCCAAGTACGCGGCCGGATTGACGGTGCTGGCGCTGATGCTGGCCGGCACGACCGCCGCCGTGTTGCCGCTGGCCTGGTACGGGCAGCCCGATTACGGGCCGATCCTGGGCGGCTACATCGGCGTGTTTCTGTACGGCGCGCTGTTCCTGGCGATAGGCATTGCCGTATCCAGCGCGTGCAGCAACCAGATCGTCGCCGCCAGCGCGACGTGGGGCATCCTGGTGCTGCTGTGGTTCATCGACTACCCCGCCGCGCTTGATGCGTTTCCGGCGCTGTCGCCGTTCTTCCAGGCCCTGTCCCTGTCGGCGCAGCATGTGGACTTCATCCGGGGCGTCCTGCCCGGGCCCGCCACCGTGACGTTAGCCAGCGTCGCCGTGCTGGCGCTGATGATCGCCGCGGTCAACTTGAAGCGTTGGAGGCTGCGATGATGCCGCGCGCGCCATGGCGACGCGCCGGCAAACGTCTGTCGCTATGGTTGCCCGTGGTGGCGGTGGCTGCGTTGCTGCTGGCGCTGAACCTGTGGGCCGCGCGCAATCTGGGCCGCATGGACCTGACGGCGCAACGGCTCTACAGCCTGGCGCCGGAAAGCGTCGAGGTGGCCCGCCAGATCAAGCAGCCCGTGACGGTGACGTGGTTCTACGACCTGCGCAACAAAAGCATGGTCGACGCCCTGGAACTGCTGCGCCAGTATGAACATGCCAATCCGCTGATTCGCGTGCGCGGCGTGGACCCGGCGCTGCGTCCGGCCGAGGCGCGCGAGGCGGGCATCCAGTTCGCGGGCAGCGCCGTGCTGACCGCCGATAGCCGCAAGCTGACGATCAATGGCGGCACCGAAACCGACTTCACCAACGCGTTGATCCGCATCAGCCAGCGCGGCGCGCAAACGGTCTGCTTCACGCAGGGGCATCGCGAAGCCATGCTGGACAGCCTGACCTCGCTGGACGACCTGGAAGACCACGGCGATGACGAAAACCTGGTGGCGCGTGTGGAGGTCCATGAACAACATGGCATGGCGATGGCGCGCAATGCCTTGCAGACCCTGGGATACGCGACGCGCGGCGTGAACGCCGGCAGCCTTGCGCAGGCGCTGCCGGCTTGCGCCGTGCTGGTGGCCGCGGGCCCGCGCACGCCGTTCGGCGACGACGACGCCCAGGCGTTGCGCCAGTGGACCGCGTCGGGCGGCAAGACCTTGCTGCTGCTGGAACCCGATACGCAGCATGGCCTGGAGGCGTTGCTGGGTGACTTCGGCATCGCGCGTCCGCCCGGGGCATTGGTGGACCCGGGCAGCCATTACCGCAATGACCCGGGCAGCCCCGCCGTCAGCGACTACACGCGCCACAAGATGACGCGCGGCTTGCCCCTTAGCTTCTTTCCCGGCGCGGCGGGCCTGGAGCCTGCGGGCGACAGCTTGCCCCAGGGCGTCGTCGTGACGCCTCTGGCGCAAACCTCCGGCCAGGCGCATCTGCCCGGCCAGCCGGCTGGGCGCTACACCTTGATGGCATTGGCCACCCGCAACGCGCAGGCGGCCAGCGTGGACGGCTCGGCGCACCCCGCGCTATTGGTGGTGGGCGACAGCGACTTCGCCACCAATCGCCATTTCGCCACGCTGGGCAACGGCGCGTTGTTCACCAGCGCGGTAACGCTGCTGGCGGGCCAGGACGCCTTGCTGACGATTCGGCCGCGTCACTACGAAGGCCGTCGCGTCGAGCTCACCAACCGGCAGATGCGGACGGTGTTCTGGACCAGCACCGTCGCCTTGCCCCTGCTGGCGCTGATGTTGGGCTTGCTGCTGTGGTGGAGGCGGCGGTGAAGCCCGCGCGCGCCATGTGGCCGCTGTTGCTGGCGACGGGCGTAGGCTTGTCGGCGTGGCAATGGCACGAGGCCGCCGAGGGCCCGGCCAGCCATGGCGGCCATACGCATCTGCACGACGACGCCGGCAAACCGGCGCGCCTGTATGCCTGGGATGCGGCCCAAGCCGCGCAAGTCACGCTTGCCACGCCAGCGGCGTCGGTGACGTTGGCGCGCGGTGGGCAAGGCTGGGCGGCCACGCCCGTGGGCCTGGCCAGCGGCTTCGACGCGGCGCAGTTTCTGGCCCTGTTCTCGCAAGCCCGCAGTGACCGCGTGCTGACGCCGCATGCCGATCAATCTTATGGATTGAATCCCCCCCGATTGCGGATCGACATCCGCGACGCCGCCGGCCTGCGCCTCGCCCAAATGGCGGTGGGAGCGCTGGCGCCGGATGGACTAGGCCGTTATGTGCAATTGCCTGGCGAAGCGCAGATCCGCATCATCCCCGACTACCAGACACGTGCGCCGATGGCGGCGATGCTGCAGGTAAACCCGGATGTGGAAATCCCGTAGCTGGCCGTCTCTCTATCGCTTGTGAAGCCCGGCTTGCACAAAGATAAATAGGCGCTGAAAAGGGCGCTACCTATACTTCGTTTCCATTATCGGACGGGTAATGGCCGGCGCCTTCACCAGCCTGGCGAGCCGTCCACATAAGCGCCTTGCGGCTCGCTTCGCCTTGCATCGAAGTGGGGCATGCAAGGTCCATAACGAGACAAGGGCGCGCGAAGCGCGTCCGGGGCGACAAGCCCGCACTACCGTGCAGAGTCACGTTGCCGCGGCAACGCGTCGTCCGCGCGGCAGGTGTTTAGCGGATTGGGAGAAGACGCTTGACCTTGGATCTACTGCCTCTCGCCTTGGTGGATGGCGTGGCGTACGCCAGTCTGCTGTTCCTGGTGTCGATGGGGTTAACCCTGGTGTTCGGCGTAATGGGCATATTGAATGTCGCCCATGGCGCTTTCTACGCATTCGGCGGCTACGCCGCGGCCAGCCTGGTCATGTTCCTTGCGCCCAAGACCGACTCGCCCGTGCTGTTGTTCGCGGCGTTGTTCGTGGCCGCCATTGCCGTTGGCCTGGCGCTGGGCAGCATCATGGAATTCGTGCTAATCCGCCGGGCGCAAAACTACGACCCCATCCTGAAGCTGCTGATCACCTTTGGCGGATTCCTGATGCTGGAAGACATCCAGCGTTTGCTGTGGGGCGCGCAGCCCTACAGCGCCAGCGAGGTCGTCAACCGGCTGGGCAACATCGAAATCGGCGACATCACCTACACCACCTACCAACTGGTCGTGGTGCCGGTGACGGCGGTGCTGGCCTACGTGTGCCTGGAGTTCTTCCTGCGTCACACCAAGCTGGGCAAGCAGACCGTGGCCACCACCCACAACCGGGAAGTCGCGACGTCGCTGGGCATCAACGCCAAGAAGATCGGCTACGTCACCTTTGTGATCGCGACCATCCTGGGCGCCCTGGGCGGTGCGCTGGCGGCGCCCACCACATCGCTGGTGCCGGGCGCCGGCACGGACATGACGGTACTGTCGTTCGCGGTGGTCGCCACCGCGGGGCTGGGACAGATCACCGGCGCGCTGATTGCCGCGCTGCTGATCGGCATCATTCGCGCCATCGCGGTCTACGCCGCGCCTGAACTGGAAGTGGCGGTGCCCTACATCATCATGGTGCTGGTGCTGATCATCCGGCCGCATGGCCTGTTCACGGTCGCCCAAGCGCGGAGGATCTGATGAAAGTCGCCGTACTCAGCCTCGTGGCCGCGCTGGCCACGCTATTCCTGGGCTATGCCTATTCCTGGACCATCACGCCGATCGTCATCGGCCTGACCTACGCCATCGCCGCGTTGGGCGTGTCGGTGATGGCCCGCGCCGGCCAGATATCGTTCGGCCACGCGATGTACTCGTGCATCTCGGCCTATACCGTGGCCTTCCTGGCGCGCGCCATGCCCGGCACCGACGCCTTGGTGCTGATCCTGGCGGGCGTGGTCGCCAGCTTCGTGTCCGCCATTGTGATCGGCCTGTTCGTGGTGCGCTACCGCGGCATCTTCTTCGGCATGTTGAACCTGGCGCTGAGCATGGTGCTATTCGCGCTGCTGGGCAAGCTCTACACCCTGACCGGTGGGTCGGACGGCCTGCGTATCGTGCGCCCGACCATGGCCGGCATCCTGATGGAGCGCGAGTCTTTCGAGCGCGCGCTGCTGGTGTTGACGCTGGTGCTGTCGATGGCTTTGGCCTGGTGGGTGCAGCGCTACTTCCGGTCGGGCAGCGGCCAGGCCCTGTCGGCCATCAAGACGAACGAGACGCGCATCGAATACCTGGGATTTTCCGCGTACTTCATCATGTGGAAGGGCTATCTACTGTCGGCCGTCGTGGTGGGCTTCTCGGGCGCCATCCTGGCCTTGATGCAGGGCCTGGTCACGCCGGAAATCGGATCGTGGCTGCGCTCGGGCGAATTCGTGTTCATCACGATCCTGGGCGGGGCCGGTCACGCGGCAGGCGCATTCCTGGGCGCGGTGGGCTTCGAGACCGTGAAATTGGTTTCGGCGGCGTACTTCCCGGGCCTGTGGCAGTTCCTGCTGGGCCTGACGTTGATCCTGGTGATCTTCATGTTCCCCACCGGGTTCGTCGGCCAGATCATGAAGCGCGCCGCGACCCGCAAGCGCGACCTGGCGCGTGCTGGCGCCACCGGGCAGGCGCGGGTATCGCCCAATGCGCAGGCAGCGGCAAGGAACTGACCATGAAACCCCTGATTCAAACCACCGGCCTGTACCTGGCCTTCGGCGGCGTCGTCGCGGCCGACAATATTGATTTCGAACTGCACGAGGGCGAACGCCTGGCCGTGATCGGACAGAACGGCGCCGGCAAGACCACCTTCATCAACATCTGCACGGGCTATCTGGCGCCGTCCAAGGGCAAGGTGTACTTCGACGGCCGCGACGTCACGGCCATGGCGCCGCGCAAGATCGTGCGCCTGGGGCTCGGCCGGTCATTCCAGCTGCCGCAGCTGTTCACCGAGCATACGGTGCGCCAGTGCGTGCAGATCGCGGCGGCGCGGCGCAACAAGGAACTTAGCTGGTTCCGGTCGCTGGAAAGCACCATCGACGACAAGGAAGTGGACGCCACGCTGGATTTGGTGGGGCTGCTGCCCGAGGCCGACGAAGCGTCCATCGAACTGCCGGAAGGCAAGCGCAAGCTGCTTGACGTGGCGATGGCGCTGGCGCTGCAACCCAAGCTGCTGATCATGGACGAACCGACCAGCGGCGTCGCGTCTGAAGACAAGTTCGCCTTGATGGAAACCGTGATGCACGCGCTGGACGAACGTCGCGTGACAAGCTGGTTCGTCGAGCACGACGTGGACATCGTGTCGCGCTACGCCACGCGGGTGGCCGCCTGGATCGCCGGCAAAGTGGCCGCCGACGGCACGCCCGCCGAGGTCTTGAATAACCCGCAGATCAAAAGCGAAGTGCTGGGGGCCTGAACCATGTTGAATCTATCGGCCATCAATGTCGACCTGGCGGGCAACCGCATCCTGCGCGACGTCAGCGCCAGCTTTGAACCGTCCAAGACCATCGGCATCGTGGGCCGCAACGGCGCGGGCAAGACCACGCTGCTGCGCACCATCATGGGCCTGACCAAGATCAAGTCCGGCAAGATCGCGTTCGACGGCACGGACCTGACGGCGTTGCCCGGGCACAAGCGTGCCGCCCTGAAGGTGGGATACGCGCCCGAAGACCGCGTGATCTTCCCGACCATGACCGTGGAAGAAAACCTGAACCTGCCCTGCGAAGTGCAAGGCCAGTCCAAGGCCGAGATCGCCGCGCGCATTGCCACGGTGCTGAAGGTGGTGCCGCAGCTGGAACCCATGCTGGGCCGGTCCGGATCGGCGCTGTCGGGCGGCCAGGGAAAGATGGTGGCGCTGGCGCGCGCAATCATGGTTGGCACCCGCCTCTTGATGCTGGACGAGCCTTTCCAGGGCCTGGCCCCGAAGCTGGCGCGCGACTACACGGAAGCGCTGGCGCGGCTGAAGGAACTGCAACCCGACCTATGCGTGGTGATCACCGAGTCCAACGTGAAGTTGCTTGGCGACATCCCTGACCAGATCTGGACGATCGAGCGCGGCTCGATCACCTTGAATTGAATACCCGGAGACTTTCCATGACGCAGATGATTATCGACGGCCGCAAGGCCGATGCCGCAGACGGACGCACCATCGACGTGGTGTCGCCAGTGGACGGCAAGGTGTTCACCACCATCCCGCGCGGCCAGCAAGCCGACGTGGACGCCGCCGTGACGGCGGCGCGCGCCGCGCTGGATGGCGGCTGGGGCAGCATGACCGCGCTGGAGCGCGGCCGGCTGCTGCTGCGCCTGGGCGAGTCCGTGCTGGCGCACCACGAAGAACTGTCTCAGCTGGAATCGCGCGACACGGGCAAGCCCATGTCCACCGCCCGTGCCGACATCACCGTGCTGGCGCGCTATTTCGAGTTCTACGGCGGCGCGGCCGACAAGGTCCATGGCCAGACCATTCCGTTCCAGAAGGACTATTCCGTCCAGTTGATCCGTGAGCCGCTGGGCGTCACTGCCCACATCATTCCGTGGAACTACCCCGCGCAGATGTTCGGCCGCAGCGTCGCCCCGGCATTGGCCATGGGCAACGCCGCCGTAGTCAAACCGGCCGAAGACGCCTGCCTGTCCATCGTTCGCGTGGCCGAGCTGGCGTTGGAAGTGGGCTTCCCGCCTGGCGCGCTGAATATCGTGACGGGCCTGGGCGAAGAAGCGGGCGCCAGCCTGTCGCGCCATGCCGGCATCAACTTCATCACCTTCACGGGATCGAACGAGGTCGGCGTGCTGATCCAGCAAGCCGCCGCCGTCAACGCGGTGAAGTGCGTGCTGGAACTGGGTGGAAAGTCCGCCCATATCGTGTTCGACGACGCCCGCTACAAACTGGCCATCCCCGCCATCGTCAAGGGCATCGTCCACAACGCGGGCCAGACCTGCACCGCCGGCAGCCGCCTGCTGGTGCAAAAGGGCATCTACGCCGACTTCATGAAGGCGCTGGCGGAAGAATTTTCGAAGGTCCGCGCTGGCACGCCGGAAATGGACTTGACTTGCGGCCCCGTGGTCAACAAGGCGCAGTTCGACCGCGTCAACCGCTACATCGCCAAGGGCCTGGCCGACGGCTTGAAAGTGGCGGCGGAAGGCGCCATCGCCGATGGCGTGCCGGCGGGCGGCTACTTCGTCAAACCCACCTTGTTCAGCGCCCCATCGCACGACAGCACGCTGCTGACCGAAGAAATCTTTGGCCCCGTGCTGGTCGCGCTGCCGTTCGACACCGAGGCCGATGCCATCCGGCTGGCGAACGCCACCGACTACGGCCTGCTGGGCGCGGTCTGGACGGAAAACGGCGGACGCCAGCAGCGCGTGGCGCGCGGCATCAAATGCGGGCAGGTCTACATCAACGGATTTGGCGCCGGCGGCGGTGTGGAACTGCCCTTTGGCGGCGTCAAGAAAAGCGGCCATGGACGTGAGAAGGGCTTCATCGCCCTGGAAGAAATGAGCACGACCAAAACGCTGATCCAGTTCTACGGCGAATGATCGCCAAACTATCCGGAGACAAGTCATGAGTCAGTTGCAAGGGAAAGTCGCCATCGTCACCGGCGGGGGAAGCGGGTTCGGTGAAGGCATCGTCAAGCTGTACGCCAAAGAAGGCGCGAAGGTCGTCATCGCCGATATCAACAAGGAAGCCGCCGACCGCGTGGCCGCCGAGGTGGGCGCCGCCGCCCTTGCCGTGAAGGCCGATGTGTCCAGCCGCGCCGATATCGACCACGTGGTCCGCACGTGCCAGGAAACGTTCGGCTCGGTGGATATCGTGGTTAATAACGCGGCCATCACCCACAAGAACCAGCCGATGCTGGACGTGGACGAGGCCATGTTCGACCGCATGTTCGACATCAACGTGAAGTCGATCTACCACATGGCGCAAGCCGTGGTGCCCGTGATGCGCAAGCAGAAGCGCGGTGTGATCCTGAACGTGGGGTCCACGGCGGGCATCCGTCCGCGCCCCGGGCTCAGCTGGTACAACGCGTCCAAAGGCGCCGTCAACGTGTTGTCGAAATCCATGGCGGTGGAACTGGGCCCCGACGGCATCCGCGTCAACGCCATCTGCCCCGTGATGGGCATTACGGGCATGTTCGAGTTGTTCATGGGCCTGCCCGACACCCCCGAGAACCGCGCCAAGTTTGTCTCCACCATTCCGTTGGGCCGATTCTGCCAGCCGTCGGACGTGGCGGCCGCGGCCTTGTTCCTGGCCAGCGACGCGGCGGAGTTCATCACCGGCGTGGAGTTCCCCGTGGACGGCGGCCGTACCGTCTGATCGTTTTGAATGGGCCCGGCCAAGTCCGGGCCGT
>NZ_JBHFII010000061.1:208173-220993 GCF_057334215.1 Achromobacter maghribensis
GCCCGTCTTCTCTCTACCGTGGGTGTCAGACGCATGAAAATCAAAGCGGCGTTGTTGCGCAACGTAGGGGTTCAAGGCCCCTACGCCCAGACCCGGCCATTGACCATCGCCGAGATCGAATTGGACCCGCCCGGTACGGGCGAAGTGCTGGTGAAGATCAAGGCGGCGGGCCTCTGCCATTCCGACTTGTCGGTGATCAACGGCGACCGCCCGCGAGGCGTTCCCATCGTGCTGGGCCACGAATCGTCCGGCGAGGTCGTTGAAACCGGCCCCGGCGTCACGGACCTGAAACCGGGCGATCACGTCGCCATGGTGTTCGTGCCCAGCTGCGGATGCTGCAACCCGTGCATGGAAGGCCGGCCCGCGCTGTGCGAACCGGGCGCCGTCGCCAATACGCAGGGCACCTTGCTGGGCGGCGACCGCCGCCTGCACATCGGCAGCGAATACATCAACCACCACACCGGCGTGTCGTGCTTCGCGGAATATGCGGTCGTGTCGCGCCGGTCTTGCGTCAAGGTCAATGTCGAACTCAGCCACCGTGAGGCCGCGCTCTTCGGCTGCGCCGTGCTGACCGGCGCCGGCGCGGTGCTGAACCGCGCGCGCATCAAGGCAGGCGACACCGCGGCCATCGTGGGGCTGGGCGGCGTGGGACTCAGCGCGTTGCTGGCCGCCGTGGCCGCCGGCGCGCGCCGCGTGGTCGCCGTTGACCTCAGCGACGAAAAACTGGCGCTGGCCAAGGAGCTGGGCGCCACCCACACCGTCAACCCCAAACAGGTCAAGACAGACGACGACCTATTCGATCTGGCCGGTGGCCGCGTGGACTACGGCTTCGACATGGCAGGCGCCGTACCCGCCTTCGAAACCGCCTACAAACTGACCCGGCGCGGCGGCGCGACCGTCACGTCCGGCTTGCCCAACCCGAAGTTCAGCTTTCCGCTGTCACTGTCGCAGATGGTGGGCGAAGAGCGGGACATCCGCGGCAGCTATCTGGGGTCGGGCGTGCCTGCCATCGATATCAGCCGCTACATCGACCTGTACAAGGCCGGCCAGTTGCCGGTGGACCGGATGATGGGCAAATCGTTTTCGCTGGACCAGATCAACGAGGGGTTCGATCACCTCGCTACCGGCGGTAGCCTGCGCGACGCCATCGTTTTCTAAGGGCATAGACCCGACTACAACACTGGAGACAAGACCATGAAAACCTCAAGACTGGCTGCCCTTTTGGGCGCCACCCTGCTGTCGGGCTTCACGGCGCTGGCCAGCGCCGCGGACAAGCCGAAGGAATTGAACATCGGTATTTCGACCTTCCTGTCGGGGTCCGCATCGGTGTTTGGCGTGCCGGCCCGCGACGCGGCCGAGATCCTGATCCAGGACATCAACGCCGCCGGCGGCATCGACGGCGTCAAGCTCGTTCCCAGCTACATCGACGAAGGCGGCGGCGGCGAGAAGCTGTTGTCCGAATACCGCCGCCTGGCCGAAGGCGGCACGCGCGTCATGCTGTCGGCCATCTCCAGCGGCCATTGCAACATCGTGGCGCCCGTGGCCGAAGACCTGAAAGTGCTGAACGTGTTGTGGGACTGCGGCACGGAAAAGGCCCTGGAAGGCAAGAAGTACAAGTACGTCGTCCGCACCCAGGCCAACGCCACCACCGAAATGGTCGCGCAGGTGCTGTACCTGATGAAGGTCAAGCCCGACTTCAAGACCATCGCCATCGTCAACCAGGACTACGCCTGGGGCCGCGATTCGCGCGACATCTTCCTGGCCGCGCTGAAGAAATTCAAGCCGGACGTGAAGGTCGTGGCCGAGATGTTCCCCAAGTTTGGCGCCGCCGACTTCTCCACCGAAATCAGCCGTTTGCAAGCGCTGCGTCCGGACGTCATTGTCTCGACGTCGTGGGGCGGTGACCTGGACAACTTCGTGCGCCAGGCATCCCAGCGCAACCTGTTCAAGAACTCGACGTTTGTGCTGTCGCTGGCCGAAAGCTCGCTGGAGCGCCTGGGCAACGCGTTGCCTGAAGGCGTCTACGTCGGCGCTCGCGGCGACCACTACTTCCTGCATCCGGAAACCAAGGACGATCCGCAGCACCAAGCCTTTGTGAAGAAATTCCACGACAAGACCGGCGCCTACCCAATCTACTCGGTCTACCACATGGTGCAAGCCATTCAGGGCCTGAAAGCCGGCTACGAAAAAGCCATCAAGGACAACGGCGGCGCCTGGCCCAGCCCGGAGCAAGTGGCCGCCGCCATGCACGACGTGACCTTCAAGGGCTACGGCCGCGAAGTCAAAATGCATCGCGCCGACGGCCAGGGCCTGGAAGCGCAGTTGTTCGGCGTGACGAAGAAGAGCGACAAGTACCCGTTCAAGGTGCTGGCCGACATCACCATCGTCCCGGCTGAACTGGTCACCCCGGGCGTGTCCGACACGTCGATGGAGTGGATCGAAAAGAGCCTGACCCCGGACGTGCTGAAAAGCGACCAGATCAAGGTCTTCGCCAACTGATCAATCGGTGTTGTGTGTGTGCAGGGACGTCCCCGGCGAGCAATCGCCGGGGTTTTTTTTGGGGCGTGCCCCTGCGTGGCGCGGATTCGTTTGCGTGGTTTCGCGATTGCGCTTAGCGATCGATGCGCTGCGGGGCGGATCGGTACTACGGTAGTGCTCCCCCGACCCATACGACGGCAGGCAAGCGCCGTCGGCGGGGAGCGGGGTTGAAAGAAACACTGATATTAGGCATATTGGAATTCAATAAGGCGGTTTTAAACGACGGCCTGGTGATTCTTCCCGGTGCTCCTGCCGGCCGATCGGAAGGCGCGACAAAAGGACTTCATATGAACAGTACGATGGAGAACAACAATACTCTGTCCGGCAAGGACTTGGCAGCGCAATGATCGGCTGGTGGATCGTTATATCGACGCACAGCCCCGAGGAATGCGATCGCGCCGACGCGGAAGCCTGTCGTGCGGCCATCCTGGCGCAGTGGGAGGCAGGCGCGGACGGTCTCCGCTGGATCGAAAAACTGGTCAAGCAAGGCAAGGCCGCCAAGGTCTCAGGAAGCGGCTACCCGAACCGCTACATCTCCCGCGCTGGTGATGTGCTGCCGCTGATCGAAGGCGGCGGCATCCAGTCATCCCAGGGGGCCGTCTGGATTTTCGGCATCGACGAGGGCGAGGAATATGCCCAGCCGCCTGGCTGGATGGGCAAGATTGAAGTACATGCCGACCGCGTGGCGGCCTGTCCCGCCAAACACTTCCTGACCATCGACGCCTGGGATCAGTCCTGAAAAATTCAAGGTGTCAGTCTGAGCTAGCCCGGGTTTTCCGGACACCCGAAGAAGTAGGCAGTACTTGAAGGAGGTGTCCCATGGATAACTCCAACCCTTCAAACAACCTCAAACCGCACATCCACGTTGTCCCTGATCGCCCGCGAATACGGGCACATCTGATGCGCGCCTTCCACCAGCGTCCGCTTCTCCTCCTGGCTCAACCCCGGCAGCGACACCGCCAGCACCACTCCCAACGCGAAATTCGCCCCGCCGTCGACCTTGCCGAGTGACACGCTGGCATCAATCGCCACGTCCTTCGGCACCACGATGCCATTCGCGGCGCCCGCGCGTTTCATCGCGCCCATGAAGCAGGCGGAATACCCCACGGCGAACAGTTGTTCAGGATTCGTGCCCGGCTTGCCGGACCCGGGCGGGCTCAGTTGCACGTCTAGCGCGCCGTCGCTGCTGCGGCCCGTGCCGTCGCGGCCGCTGGTGGTGTGGGTGTTGGCGGTGTAGAGGACTTCTTCAAGTTGCTTGGCCATGATGGCTCCCGATCATGATGCGGCGTGGCCGCGGGGCGGATGGAGCCTGCATTGCACCAAGCGTCTGTATCCCGCTTGTGTCGCCGAGCTGGCGGTGTCGCATTGCTGTGTATCGCCAGGGAAAACCGGATACGCTGGGATACAGGGCGCTGCTCCGATAGCAGCACACATCGCATGGTCAGTGCTCCGCCCATTGGAACCCCCGCATCATTTAAAGTATGTTCCGCCCTGCGCGGCATTTCGTCGTGTCGCCAGCTAAATACAAGGACATCATGAGCCGTCTTGCCATTCTGGGCGCTTTGCACGAAGAGATCGCCGACCTGCTTGCCGCGATGGATCCGGGCGCGACCATCCATCGCATCGCCATGCGCGATTTCCATGTGGGCACGCTATGGGGTACGCCGTGCGTGATTGCGCTTAGCCGTATCGGCAAGGTGGCGGCGGCCGCGACGGCGTCGATCGTGATTCGGGAATTTCAGGTGTCGCGCGTGCTGTTCACGGGGCTGGCCGGCGGCTTGCATGCGGCCGTGGACGTGGGCGATGTGGTGGTTGCCAGCAGCCTGATGCAGCACGATATGGACGCGCGGCCTTTGTTCGATCAGCATGAGATCCCCTTGTTGGGGCGGGTGCGCTTTGAGGCGGACGCGGGCTTGAGCGCGTTGCTGTACGAACATGCCGGGCAGTTCATCCGAACGAGGGGCGCGTCGGTGGCGATTGGCCGGGCCACGCTTGCCGTGCCTACCGTCCACCAGGGCCTGATCGCCACGGGCGATGTTTTCGTGAGCCACAACGACGACGCGTTGGCGCTGCGCAAGCGCTTGCCCGATGCGCTGTGCGTAGAGATGGAGGGCGCGGCGATGGCGCAGGTCTGCTACGAATTCGGGATTCCGTTCGCGGTGATGCGGGTGATTTCGGACCGCGCCGACCATGCCGCAAAGACCGACTTCACGGCGTTCCTGCAGAACGTGGCGCGGGTGTACACCGCCGGGATTTTGGAGCCGTTGCTGAAGTCGGGCGCCTTGGCCGCAAACTAGGATCCGCCGCGCACCGGCGGCCTTACCGCGACAGGCGGAGTTCCGCGGATAAGCCTCCACCGTCGCGGTTGCTCAAGACGAGCTTGGCGCCCAGGACCTCGGCCAGTTGAAGGGCGATCGCCAAGCCCAGCCCCGTGCCACCCGTGTCGCGGTTGCGCGAGCCTTCCAGGCGATAGAAGGGTTGCAGCACATTCGCCAGTTCATGCTCGGGAATGCCTGGCCCGCGATCCAGTACAAAGATCGATAGCGACTCGCCGCGTGCCAGGACCTGCACCTCGGCGGCATCCGCGAACTTCAGCGCGTTGTCGATCAGGTTGCCCAGGATCCGGCGCAGCGCATGCGGCCGGGTCAGCAAGGGGCCGGCTCGATCCCCCGAAAGGCTGACCTGCTTGCCGGTGTCCTGGTAGTCGTACACCAGGCTTTCCAGAAAGGCGGTCAGCTCCACGCGGACCGGTGGTTCGACCTTGCCGTGGGCGCTACGGGCGTAGTCGATGCCTTCGCGTACCAGCCGTTCGACTTCGTTCAGGTCGTTCGTGAGCTTGTCGCGGTCGACGGAATCTTCCATGAATTCCGTGCGCAGCTTCATGCGGGTGATCGGCGTTTGCAGGTCGTGCGAGATGGCGCCCAGCATCTGCATGCGCTCGGCGACGTGCGTGGCGATGCGTTCCTGCATGGCGTTGAACGCGGCGACGGCGTGGGTGACTTCGCTGGGGCCGCGTTCGTCCAGCGCAGGGCTCTTGCTGTTCGGGTCCAGCGCTTCGGCGGCCTGGGCCAGGCGTGTCAATGGGCGAACCGCCAGCCGCACGGCCAGCCAGGCGCAGCCGATCAGCAGGACCAGCTGCACCGCCAGCACGATCAGCAGCCACGGGGCCGGGCCCATCAGGGAAAGGTGGATGTCCAGGATCACGGGCTGGCCATCGGACAGCACGACGCGTGCCTGGATGTGCCGGGGATCGTTGGCCATGGCACGCACGGTGACGGGCCGGGCGGCGCCCAGTGCGGCTTCGATGGTGCGCGCTGCCGTGCGGGCGGCCTCCAGTTCCAGCGGCTGGTCGGCATCGCCGTTGCCCAGCAGGTATTCCCGGTTGCCGCTGGACAGGCGCGGCAGCCAAGCGGGGCGTTCGGCGGCAGGCAGCCGGTCCAGGATGTCCATGGCGATGGCGACGTCGCGCTCCAGGTCGCCCAGCATCATGGTTTTGGTGGCGTTATAGCGTTCATAGAATAACGAGGCGAACGACAGGCCATACGCCAGCAGCAGACCAACCAGGAAGATCAGGAACAGGCGAGCGACCAGCGTGCCGGGCCAGGCGAAGCGGCGTGGAGCGGCGGTGTTCACTGATCGGATTCCGAGACGTCGACGGCGGCCGAGAACACGTAGCCTTCGCTGCGCACCGTCTTGATGTAGCGGGGTTCGCGCGCGTCTTCGCGCAGGCGCTGGCGCAGGCGGCTGACCAGCAGGTCGATCGACCGGCCGAAGAAGTCAGCGTCGCGGCCTTGCGTCAGGTTCAGCAGCTGGTCGCGGTTCAGCACGCGTTGCGGGTGATCCAGGAAGACGCGCAATAGCCGGTATTCCGCGCCGCTCAGGGACACGACCGTACCGTCTGCGTCCAGCAGATGGCGCGCGGTGGTATCCAGGCGCCAGTCGCCGAACGCGATCTCGCGGCCCGGTTCCGTCACCTGGAAGTTGGGCGGCAGCATGCGTGTGCGCCGCAAGATCGCCTTGATGCGAGCCAGCAGTTCGCGCGCCACGAAGGGTTTGACCAGATAGTCGTCGGCGCCCATTTCCAGGCCCAGGACGCGATCCATGTCGTCGCTGCGCGCCGTCAGCAGCAGGATGGGGATGCGGCGGTGCTTGCCGCTGCGCAATTCGCGGCATAGCACCAGCCCGTCGTCGCCGGGCATCATGATGTCCAGCACGATCAGATCGACGGACAGGCTTTCCAGCAGCGACCGCATCTGCCGGCCGTCGGCCGCCAGCGTGACGGCCAGTCCGTTCTTCTTCAGGAAATTGCCGGCCAACTCGCGGATTTCCCGATCGTCGTCGACGATCATGACGTGATCAACGTGATCCATCTGAGGATGCCTTTTCAGGGTGGGAGGACGTGGCGCTCATGATACCGGGGGCAGGGGATCCCGGCGTGGCCGGGTGTTGGTGATCAGCTGGCACTGGAAGGGCTTGGCGGCTTCGGCGGTGAAGCCGCCGAACAGCAGCAATAGCACGGCAAGGAATCGTTTCATCGGAAGGGCTCCGCAGACGGGATGAACGGGTTATAGCGCCGCCGGATCCGGGATGTGTGTCGTACTGTATACGGGCGGGGCGCGGATACATAAGCGGGAAAAAAGCGCGCCAAACCGGCACAAACCGGATACGTGCCGCAGGTGCAATGGGGCCTCTTTCCAAAGGACACCCCATGGACCTGATCAACACCCCCATCGCCTTGCTGGCCGGCATGCTGACCATCGCGTCGCCGTGCGTGCTGCCCTTGTTGCCAGTGCTGCTTGGCACGTCACTTGAACGTCCCGGGCGGATGCGCCCCTTGTTCGTCGTGTCCGGCTTCGTGCTGGCGTTCGCCGGACTGGGCATTGCGCTCAGCCTGCTGTCCAATCTGAATGCCACGGTGCACGAGGCCGTGCGCTCCACCTCGATCGCGTTGCTGGCGCTGTTCGGCCTGGTGCGCATCTGGCCGCAGCCCTATGACCGGCTGACCGCCCGGTTCGGCGGGCCGCTGCAGCAGCTGGCGTTCAGCGCGGGCGGGTCCGGCGGCGGGAATGCCGGCGGCTTTCTGTTGGGCTTGTCGCTGGGCGCGGTGTGGACGCCCTGCGCGGGCCCGGTGCTGGCGTCCATCCTGGTGCTGGCCGCCAAAGCACAAGACCTGACCCAGTCCAGCACGCTGTTGCTGGTGTTCGCCGTGGGCGCCGGCATTCCCATGCTGGCGATCGCCTATGGCGGACAGGCCATCGCGGCCCGGGTGCGCGGGCTGTCGCGCTACACACACCGTTTGCAGCAGGGCTTTGGCGTGCTGCTGATCCTGACCGCGGCCGCCATCTATTTCCAGTACGACGTCCTGGCCTACGCCTGGATCAGCAATCTTTTCAACTGACCTTTCGCGACCGACCACAAGGAGTCCGACTATGTTTGCTTACCTTAAGAAGATCGCGCTGGGCGCGTTGATTGCCACGTCACTGGCGGCGGCGCTGCCCGGCGCCGCGCAGGCCGCCGCGCCGGCTCCCGCGCCCGAATTCACCGGCATCGAAAACTGGCTCAACAGCCCGTCGCTGACCGTGGCGTCGCAGCGCGGCAAGGTCGTGCTGGTGGATTTCTGGACGTACACCTGCATCAACTGCATTCGCACGCTGCCGTACGTCACCAGCTGGCATCAGAAGTACAAGGATCAGGGGCTGGTCGTGGTGGGCGTACACACGCCGGAGTTCCCTTTCGAGCGCTCGACCGCCAATGTCCAGAAGGCGCTGGAACGCTTCAAGATCACGTACCCGGTGGCGCAGGACAACCGCTACGCCACCTGGGAGGCCTACCGCAACCAGTATTGGCCGGCGGTCTATCTGATCGACAAGCAAGGTCAAGTCGTCTACCGCCACTTCGGGGAAGGCAACTATGCCGAAACCGAAGCGGAGATCCAGCGTTTGCTGGCGCAACCGGGCTAGGTCAGGATGGGGGAATTAGCCCCCCATCTGATCCGCGCACCAGTCGCGGATTTTTCCCAGCGCGGGCGGCCTAGCGGCCAGTCTCGGGATAGTTGGGGCCGGCATCATGGAAGCCGCCGTTGCTGTACGGGTTGGGGGCGCCGGGATGGGGCGGGCCGCCCTTGCCGGGGGCGCAGCCCGCAAGCAGCAGGGCGGTGGCCAGCAGGGCAATCAGAGGCATCAACGAGGATTTCATGGCGGTCTCCTGCGGCTGCCCCAAGGCAGGCGCGTAGCGTGCGGCGTGTAGGGCGATTATAGGGCGGCGTCCGCGTGCCAGAGCTTCTGTTTGGTCCGCGGGCGATCGCAGCGCTGCCGGTACGCTTGCACCGCCGGAGAATCGGCCGGCTGGAAATACGGGTGCGGATACTGCGCTTCGTGCATCGCGTCATGCAGGCGCCGGCCCCATACGCACTGCGCCTGGGCTTCGTCCCACAGTCGCTCGGCGTATTCCGGTTGCCCGTGCCGCCACAGCGTCAGCCCATAGTCGGCCACGATCTCTTCGTTGCGCGGGATGCCTCGGTAGGACTCGCGCATCAGGCGCAGGCCTTCTTCGGTGTTGCCCTGCAACGCCAGAATCCAGCCCAGCGTGCCCTGGTTGTAGGGGTTGGGGCCAGCGCGGTGGATGGACGCGCGCACGTGCGCTTCGGCCTGCGGCAGAAAGTTGGGGAAGTCCGCCAGGTAGTAGGCGATTTCGTTGTCGTAGTCCGCGTCGCCTTGGCGTGGCGCCCGTCCGCGCTTGGCTTGGCGTTGCTGCAGGATCTGCGCGTCGGCCAGGGCAAAGTCCGGCATGGCCAGCAGCCGTTCCAGGTTCAGGCGGTCTTGCAACAGCGCCGTGTCCGGGCGTTGCAGCGATTCCGGGAAACGCCACTGACGCGCGCGCAGTACCCATTGCCGGGCTTGATCTTGCTGGCCGGCCATCAGCAGCAGGTGGGCCAGGTCCAGCTGTTGGCGTGGCGTGTCGGCGCAACGCATGGCGCCGATCGATTGTTCCGCGCCTTCCAGGTCGTTCCGGGAGAGCTTCCGGTTGACGGCATCCAGCTCGCCGAAGCAGGCGCGGTTGTCGGTCGTGCGGGATTCGATGGACAGCGAGATGCTGCCTGCCGGCATGTTGTGGCTGAAGTAGGCCGTCGCGCCCTGGCGGGTGGTGTAGCCCAGGTCAACCCATTGCTCGCCCCAACGCTGGCGCAGCGTCAGAATGTAGGGCCACGCGGGCAGCGGTTCGTTGTCGCCGCTGGAATGCAGCTGGAAGAAATGGCCCCATGGGCCGTCGCCGATGCGCCGGATCAGGGTGAAATCCGCGGCGGCGTGCGGTTGCGTGGTCCAGACCCAGGCGGTTCGGCCCTGTGCGTCGGTGACGCCATGCAGGATGCCGTCGCCGCTGGGCGTGCCCTGGATCGCCTCGTTCTTGGCGGTCAGGAACAGGCGGTACGGCGTATTGGCGGCGGGTTGGAAGGTGTCGCCATCGTACAGGCCCAGTGTCAGGCTGCGGCCGTGGCTGCCTTCGCCGTACTCGGGCATGCCGTCCGGAGGCGATGCGGTGCGGGCGGTGGACTTGCTGGGGGCCGGCGTGTCGGCGGCATGCACGGCGGGGGGCGTCAGCCATAGGGCGGCGGCGAGCACCAGCGCGGTGATCGGAAGGGGCTGCAAAGGCGTCATAAGGACTGCTTGGGATACCGCGGAGTGGGCGTGGCGGGATTGTGCACGACAACGCGCGCCGCGGCGAATCCAGCGCAGGTGGGGGCTGTTGCCCCAAACGCTCAGGTCAGTGGAAGCGGGCGGGCGGACGGACGTTCAGCCGCCGCCATGCTCCAGGCGATAGAACTGCTGGCTGGCAATCAGCGTGGCCCCGCAGGATGTCTTCATGCCTTCCAGCGCGGTGCGCCGGTCGGAACTGACGCCCGGCGCGCCTTCGACGATGACGTGCTGGCCCGCGCAGGTCGGGCAGGTGACGCGGTCGCCCAGCCGCGCCATGGGCTGCCCGAAGATCATCACGCTCTCGTCGCCGGTGACGACCACCCCGCCGTGCGAGGTGCGGTCGCCCTTGCGTATCACGGATCGCTCTGCCATGGCTGTACGGGGCTCCGGAGGTTGGTAAAAAGTGCTTACAGGTAGGTGCCGTCCGGCGCCATCCTGGGGGTGCCGATCACGAAGGTGCCGTCGGGCGCCATGCGGACCGGGCCGTCGCCGCCCAGGTATCGGCCGTTGGGCGCGCGCTGCGGTTTGCCCGCAACATAGGTGCCGTCGGGGGCGCGCGTGATGGGGCCGCCGTCGCCGACGTAGGTGCCGTCCGGGCAGCGGCGGGGCGTGCCGTTGATGAAGTGACCGTCAGGCATTTGATGGAAGGATTTGTTCATCGCGTTTCCTTGCGTGCGGGAACACGAATCATATCCAGGGTGCGTGATGCGCTTTGTAATAGGACGTGTCATCTTCGAACGTAAGCGGTGGGCAGATATGGGATGATCGGGCCTCTTTCGGGCGGTCGCACCCGCAAGCGGGGTGGCCGCGATCTTGCCATTCAACAAGACCAATATGACCGATATCGACACATTGCTGGAGCCCATCCCGGGCGATGCGCCTTGTGGCGCCGACATGGTGTTCTCGGCCGAGTTCGACGCCATCCGTGAAGCCCGCCGCCAGGACGATCCGCATCTGGACCAGGGCGATTGGATCATCGACATCAAAGAGGCCGACTGGCCGCACGTGATCCGCGTCTGCACCGAGGTGCTGCGCGATCGCAGCAAGGACGTGCGCGTGGCGGCGTGGCTGGCCGAAGCCTGGGCCAAGACGCGCGGCTTTGCGGGTTTGCGTGACGGATACCTGCTGCTGGATGGCCTGTGCCGCCGCTACTGGGATGGGCTGCACCCCGTGCCCGAGGATGGCGACGTGCAACAGCGGGTGGGGAATCTGGCCTGGCTGCTGTCGCGTTCGCAGCAGCTGATCCGCGAATTGCCGCTGACCCAATCCGAGGGCGGCCGTTTTGGCGCGGCGATATGGGAAAGCGCGGCGCACCTGGCCAACGCGGTCAAGCGCACGCCGCAGCACGCCGCGGACCTGACGCGCGGCAAAGTCACCATGGACCAGTTCGACGCCGCGCGCCGCGATACGCCGCCCGCGTTCTATTCCGAACTGGAAGCAAATTTGCAAAGCTGCTTTGCCGCGGTCGACGTGCTGGAACGCACGCTGGCCGAATACCTGGGCGACGAGGGGCCGGCCTTCTCGCCGGTGCGCGACGCGTTGAAGGACGTGACCGCGCTGGTGCACCGCTTTGCCCGCGAAGCCGGGCTGCTGGTGCGCGCCGACCTGGCGCCGTCCGCGCCCGCAGCGACCGCGCCGGGAATTCCACCCGCCGCCACGCGATTGGAGCCTTCCTTGTCCGCCGCCGACACACCGACCGAATCCACCGCCTTTGCCGCGCCGGCTCGCGGTCCGCTGCAAACGCGCGATCAGGCGCTGGCGCAATTACGGGAAGTGGCCGAGTTCTTCCGCCGTACCGAGCCCCACAGCCCGGTGGCCTACCTGGCCGACAAGGCCGCCAGCTGGGGCGAGATGTCGCTGCACCTGTGGCTGCGCACCGTCGTCAAGAACGGCGAGGCGCTCTCGGGCTTGGAAGAGCTTCTGGGCGTGCCGAAACCCTCCGACAACAACGGCTGAAGGCGCCGTCGTCCCGCCCGGGCGGCGGGGCCGCCGGGCGCTAGCGGCTGGCCCGGAATTCGATGCGGCGGTTCTTCGCGCGGCCTTCCGCCGTGGCGTTCGTCGCCACCGGCTGGTCAGGGCCCGCGCCCAGCGTTTCGAAACGCGCGGGCGGCAAGCCCTTGTCCACCAGATAGGCCCTGACCGCATCCGCGCGCGCCTGGCTTAGCGCCAGGTTGGTGCTGCGGCTGCCGGAACTGTCGGTGTGCCCGATGATCTGCACCTTCTCGCTATGCAGCTTGGGCACCACGTCGGCCACCAGGTCCAGCAATTCGCGCCCGCGCGCGGTCAGCGTGGTGCTGCCGGTTTCAAATTCCACGACGCGGTTAGTCAGCACCTTGTCCAGCAAGCCTTGCTCGTCTTTGCTGGCGGACACGCGCAGGCCGTTGACGATCTTGTACGTCGGGTTCAGCGAGGTGGCGAAGGTGCTGGCGATCTGCTGGCGGGATGCCTCGTTCTGGACTTCGCCGCGCAGGCGGATCTGTGTGCCGTCGATTTCCAGTTGGCCGCGATTGATCTGTTTCAGGGGCGGCCCGATCAGCTTGCCCACGTGTTCGGACCAGTTGGGCGGCGCCACGCCGCCGCCCCCGTCG
>NZ_JBHFII010000061.1:221014-299435 GCF_057334215.1 Achromobacter maghribensis
CCCCCCCCCCCCCCCCCACGTCGATCTGGTCGATGACATTGCCCACGCCGTAGACCTGCTGCAGCCGCGCCAGCACGTCGGCCTTGGTGGCCTCGTCGGGCACTGAACCGCTGGCGACCACCTGGCCGGGCTGCGGCACGACGTTGGCGGGAACGACCGTTGCGCCGTCCTGCGCCGCCGCGGCGCATGAAAACAGCGCCGCCATGATCAGGAGAGAGACACGCATGGTCAGGCTCCGGTGAAGACTTCGCGGAAAGTGTCCAGCGCCATGCGCAAGGACAGCCGCGGTTGATCCAGATAGCTGGAAAGCTTGGCCAAGCCGTGGCTGGCCGAAACGTGGTTGCGCACCCAGGGCGCGTCTTCCAGCACGATGTGCTGTTCGGCAAACGCCTGCGGGGTGGACAGCAGGCTGGCCAGCGTCTGCGGCGACGCGCCACGGAACCCGGTCACCAGCCGGTGCTTGCCGGCGATGCGGCCGATAAAGAGGGTGATCTCGAAATCCGCGCGCGACAGGAACGGTGCGATCAGCGTCATCCAGTACGCCGCCACCAGGTTCATGTAGAGCGGGTCGTCCGGCAGGGGCAGGGCCAGCCCCTTGTCCAGTTGCGACGAGCCGCTGGACATCACGGGTTCCAGCAAGATGCCCAGCGCCAGGATGATGTCGTGCAGGCTGGCGGCGTGGCCGTTTCCGCGAAGCATGGCCTCCAGCCGCTCAATCGTCTGCAAGTCCACGAAGGCGTCAAAGCCGTCGTCGGCGGCCGTGCGGATTTCGCCTTCCAGTTCGTTCAACTGCTGCAGGGCCGCGCTGGGATCGGCATCGGTCATCAGCATGCCGGCCGCGCCGCTCATGCGGTTCCACATCCTGCTGAACGCGATGGGGCTGCGCGCGATGAACTCCAGCGGCCGCTGCACTTCAACCGAGGTTGCCGACAGAAACGGAAACCGCCGTCCCGACTGGTCCCGGCTGGGTTGCAGATGGCCGGCGATGGCCAGTTTCCCGCGCGATCCCAGGATGGCGAAGGGGGTGGGCTCGGTGTCGTCGTATAGCGCCTTCCAATGCGGCTCTTGCGCCAGGATCTCCATGGTGTTGGCGACCCACGCATCCAGCGTGGCCATCAACTGCGGGTGCGACGTGTTCTTCACGAAATCGCCGCGCGTGGGGATCTTGCCGAAGTAGGCCGTTCGGAACAGGGGGGACTGCACGTTGCTCATTGCGGCGCTCCGGGTCGCGGCTGGGCGGAGGGTTCGGGGGACGTGCCCACCACGGAGGAGGGCAGTCGCAGGTTGCGCAAGCCCTGGCTGCCGGGCTCGCTGCCGCCGGCGCCGGGCGCCTGGGCGTTGCTGATGATGCGCAGCTTGACGGGTACGGTCACATTGGACTTGCCCCAGCTCATGTTGAAGCTGCCATCGGGGTTGGACGTGCGCTGGGCGGTAGAGATCAGGCGTTCCAGGCCGAACCGGCCCGGCTCGTTGACGATCTCGACGACGCTGCCGTCGAACGTTGTGGCGGTGATGCGGGCGCCGGGCGCGCCTTGCGCGTTGGGCCAGACGAAGTTCACCCACTGCGGCGGCGTGTTGCGGTAGCGCAGTTGCTGGCCGTCGATCTCGATGGTGTATTCCGTGACGCCGCCCGCCGGCTTGGGCTGGATCTGGAATAGCGTCTGCGGCTGGCTGGCCGCGCCGGCGCCCGCCGCGCCACCCGACAGGGGCGCGACCCATTGCGCGAAATTGGCCGTGAAGGTCGGCTGCAGGCTGACGCCCATGTCGCCCCAGGTGCGTGCGGTCAGGATGTCGCCGCGACGCACGGTCAGCGGCCCCAGCGTGTCGTTGACGTATTTCGCGATGCTGCCTTGGGGGCCAAAGACCTGGCCGATCTCGTCGCTGCTGGCTTCGACGCTGGCGCGGCCGGCGAAGGGGTATTTTTCCGCCAGCGTCTGGTTGAAGGGTTGATAGACCTGCGCGTTCCAGACCTTGTTCAGTTCGGATTCGGCGGGTTGCATGGTGACCGAATAGGCCTGGATCAGCGGGCGCACCAAAAGCGGGCGCAACGTTTCGCGCTGCGTGGGGCTCATGCCGGCCAGCATCTGCTCATCCACCAGCTTCAGGGCATCCGCCAGTTCCGAGTCCTTGCCTTCCAGCGTCTGGCGCATCAGTGTCAGCGCGCCGGGGCCGGGGTCGCCCTGGTTGTTCAGCAGGTTGAAGCGCGTGCGGATTTTCGACAACGCGCCCATGTAGTTGCCCAGCAGCGACTGGTTTTCACGCGTGACCACCAGGCGCGCCACGTCCGAAAACTCGCGGCCGACCGGGCCCATGGGCATCGCCTCGCCGTTGGCGGCGGCCGCTGCCGGCGCGGGGGGCGTCTGGCGCAGGATCACGCGCTTGAACCAGCCCACCACGCCACTTTGCGCCTGTTGCAGCCCGGCGTTGATCAGCGAGGGGTTGTCCCAGGACGTCTGCTCGTAGGTCGTGTTGATGAGCTTGGCGATGGGGGACGTCTGCGGGTCGCCCAGGCGGTTCATCGCCGCGACCGATTGGTCGAAACTGGTGAACGGCTTGATCGTCACGCCGCGCAGGAACTTCTGCCATTCCTCCGCGTACTCCGTCTTGTACATCGTCGCCAGGCTCTTCTGGATCTGTTCGGGGCTGCCTTCCAGGGTCAGATCGTCGCGGGCGTTCACACCCAGTACCCAGTCGCTGGTCTGCACCTCCTTCTTGGCCGCTTCGCCGATGGCGGGCTGGATGTATTGCTCCCAGGCTTCGCGGGTGAACGTGCCCGGAATGGCGTAGCTGCCCGCCACCACGCCGGCATCGTTTTCGCCGACGATGCGCGCCACGGTCATGGTCTGGAAACGCGTTGCGGCGCGCGCTTTCAATGTGGCGTAGGCGCGTTCGCGGGCCGGCATGCCCTGCATGACCGAGCGCAGGCTGCCGCGCGTCTTCTCGACCAAGGCCAGATTGGTGTCGATCTGCGGCCAGCCGGCGTCCGGCGCGCGGCTGACGTAGAACGAGATCAGGCGTTCGGCGCTGCGGATCAACTGGTCGCGCGGCATCGCGCCGCGGTTGGTCTCCAGCCAGCCGCGCCAGAAGCGCGTGATCTGATCCGACAGGTGCGTGGGATCCACGTGCTGATGGTTGGCCATCATCAGGTACGTCTTCAGCGCGTTGTAGGCGTCATCCGCGTTGGTGGGCGAGGCATCCTGGAACAGGGTGTCGCCACCCGCGTTGTGCGACGCACGGGCTGCCTGCGGCGCGGGCTGCGGCGTGCCGCCGGTGGCGGCCGCGGCGGCCGAGATGTCCACCTTGGCCAGGAAGTCCTCCAGGCTGGCCTTCACGGGCGTCAGCATGAATTGGCGAGCGCCGTTGTAGTACTCGGCCAGCAGGCGTTCCTTCAGCACGTCGCCCTGGTACAGGCCCAGCCCCAGCGACCACGGCCGGCTGGACGAATAGCGGTCCAGCTGTTCGATGCGGTCCTGCAGGATCTCCATGGCTTCCAGCCGGCTTTGCAGGTCGGTGCGTTCGCTTTGCAGGCGCACCACCTTGTCCATGTCGGCCTGCACGTTCTGCGCCAGTTGCCGGTTGCCCAGGTACGACCAGCTCCAACCGCCCAACACCAGGCCTAGCGCCAACACCAGACCAAAAAAGGTCAGGTAGCGCATGCGGGTCTTGGCCGGGCTGGCGTGCTGGCGCACGAGTTTCTTGTCGGCGAAGATGACACTGGAAAACAGGTCGCGCAGGAAGAATCCATTGTGCGACGACACGTTGCGCGCTTGCGCCCGCTGGGCGGGGTGCAGGTCGAAACGTTCGGCCAGCCGCTCGGTGGAAGTGCTTTGCGATACGCCTTCCTGCAAGGCGCTGGTGAAGTAGAAGCCGCGGAACACGGGCTTGTACTGGAACGGATTGGTTTCGAATAGGGTGGACAGGAAGGTCCGCAACGCGGGCTTGATGCCGGCGAATTCCAGCGGGAAGGTCAACAGGCCGGGGGGCAGCTCGCGGTTGCTGCGCAACGAGATCTGGGCGGTACCCATTTCCTTCAAGCCTTCGTACAACTCGTCGAAGCGCTCGTCGAACAGCGCCAGTACGTCGCGGTTCTCTTCCGCGCCGTAGGGCAGGGTGGCGCCCCAGACGCGGTCGCGTTCGTGCTGGTCGTAGTCCGAGAAGAACTCGCTGAAGCCGGAGATCAGGTCGGCCTTGGTGAAGATGATGTAGACCGGCGCGAACACCTCAAGCCGGTCCGTCAGCTCCTGCACGCGCTGGCGCAGGTTCTTGGCCAGGTTGATCGCGAATTCGGGACCCGAGCCCGTCAGTTCTTCGATGCTGGCGGCGACGATGATGCCGTTGATGGGCGCCTTGGGACGATGGCGCTTAAGCAGGTCCAGGAACCCCATCCACTCGTTGCGGTCTTCTTCGTGCACCGAGTAGCGGCCGGCCGTGTCCAGCAAGATACCTTCGGTGGTGAAAAACCAGTCGCAGTTGCGTGTGCCGCCCACGCCGCGCACGGCCGCGCCGTTCTTGTCGGCGAACGGGAATTGCAGGCCCGAATTGATCACCGCGCTGCTTTTTCCGGCGGCCGGGTTGCCGATCACGATGTACCAGGGCAGTTCATACAGGGCTTCATTGCCCGACACCTGGCCGATCTTCGACGTCTTGATGGTGCGCACGGCCTGCGTCAGCCGGGCGCGCAGCGCATCCACCTCGCCACGGTTGGCGGCGGCGCCGGTCTGCGCCTGCTGCTCCAGCATGTCGCCCAGTTTCTTGTTGGCATGGCGCGTGCGCCGGCGGCGCCACACGAACACGCACAGCCACAGGAACAGGAAAATGCCCAGGGCGATGGCGGCCCAGGTCAGGCCGATCTCGACGGTGTCGGCAAACAGGAACAGGAACACCACCAAGGCCAGCAGGCCGATCGCCATGAAGGTGCGCGGATTGGCCAGAAGGCGCGACGACCAATGCCGGCCTTCGCTGAGCGCGCTGGATATTCCGGAAAAGAAACCTGAGGGGCTACGCATGATTTTTGACTGTTTTTTTGTGGGTCAGGCGGAGGGGGAAAGCGCGGGAGCAACAAGCGCGCATGCGCGTAGCGCGGGGTCCTGGGTCAACACGACAAGCACGGGGCCTTCCATTTGGGCGCAGGCCTCGTTGGCCACGACAAGGGTCAACAGGTGTGAGGCCGCGCCGGTGTAGCCGCACGCGGCGCCGACGGCCAGGCAGTCCTGGTTCGGGTCCAGCTTGGGAAACAGCGTACTGGCCAATCCGGCCGCTTCCAGCGGGCGGCTGCCGCGATGATCGGCGTCGCTGACCATCGCGGCGATCGCGTCTGCGGGTTGCGCGTGCCGTTCCAGAAACTGCGTCGCCAACGCCGCCAGCATGGGTTCGTTGATGGCGCCCCGCGCATCGGCCGCGGTGGCGCGTTGCGCCGTGGGTGACAACGTCAATGTCATTGCGCCGTCTGGCGGCGCAACCGGCGTGCCGGCGTCCTGCCTGCCCAAGGCCAGGTCCACGAGCAGTCCGGCCGCGGCTTCGCCGGGGATGCGGCCCTGCGGCGTGGCGTTGCCGGCCAGCGCGCCTTGTTGCTCCCAGTCCTGCACGCGATTCGCGTCGATGTAGGAATCGGCCGCGGCCACAATGCGCAGCGTGGCGATGGCGGGCGTCAACGGTTCCTGGGCCAGCTGGCGCAGCAGGCTATCGCTGTCCAGCGCATTTTTCGCGGCGTGGGGGCGCATGCCAAGACGGGATTCTGGCCAGACGGCCGCCGCGCGCGCCAGCTTGCAGGCATGGTCGCGTGCCGCTTCAGGCCATTGCACGGGCAGCGCCAATTCCAATTGCAGCAGCGGCCACGCGTCGTCGCGTTCCGGCGTGCCGCTGTCCAGCACCCGTGCGCGGGCTTCTTGCGACAGGGTCTGGACGACATCGCCCAGCAACGCGGTGGCCCGGACGATGTCCTCGGCCAGGGCCACTTTGGGAGCCTGCTGCCCCGCTGCCGCGTCGCGCAGTAACTCCGTGTCCAGATGTGCCGCGCGCGCGGCGAAGATGGGAAAGCCCTTGGCGTTTATCAAGGACGCATCCAGCGCAGGGCGCTGCTGTTCGGCCACCGCGGCATGGATGGACGCGGGGTCGTTGCCCAGCGCGGCGCGCGCGGTGCTGGCCAGCACGACCAGGCGAGCCGTCGCTGGCGTGGCGGGGGCGGTTTGCCCGTCGCCATCGGTGGCGGCCGGCGCCGGGTTGGCGCGGGCTTCGCGCCGCGCCCGCACGATGCGCTTGCCCGCCCATCCCGCCGCGATCAGCGCCAGCGGCAAGGCGAACAGGTACAAGCCGATATCCACGCCGGTGGGCAGCGTGTGCGACTCCTGCCACCAGATGATGACGGCCAGCCAGACGACGCCGAAGACCATGGCCAGCACGAGGCCGGTTTTAAGCACGCGGGTCATGAGGCTCCATGAAAATAGCGGTTGCGGGGCCGCGCGAAGGCGGCGTTCGTTGCATGCTGACGTGGCGGCATGACGGCATCATGGCGAGGCTCCGGCGCCGCGCCGCATGACGCCCGCGCGACGCAGTTCGGTGTGACCGAAGTCCATCAGCTTCCAGCGTCCGCCCCACGTCAATCCGACGCGTTCGGCGGTCTGGCCGAACAGTTCGTAGCCCCGCATGGCCCACGGGTCTTTCTCCGACACGACGACCTTGCCGTCGCGCAGGAATGCGCTGTCCGCGGCAAGGCCATATTGGTGATAGCTCTGGTAGGCGCCGGCATTGGTCACGTGCGACCCCTTAGCCGCCAGCTCGGTCTGCCGCTCCGGGCTCCGATAGCCTTCGATCAGCACCATTTCATAGCCGTGTTCTTCGCGCATCACCCGGTATGCGGCCAAGAGCCGTTGGCGGTAATCGGCATCAAGCAGGTTCCAGTCGCGGCTGGCGCCACCCAGGTTCGGGCGTACCAATTCGACTTCGCGCGTGGTGAATATTTCGGGGGGTAGCGGGGGCGGTGGAACCAGCCGTTCACCGGTCAATAACGCCTGGATTCTGGGGTCCGGACCTGCCGTTCGGTCCTCGTAAAAAAATGTGTGATTGTGTCGCATGACGAAAGCAAAAAGTGACGGAAGCAACACGACTGCCAGCCCCCCGGCGATCTGCCAGCGATAGGCCGAGAACGTGGTTCCCGCCTTTCCCAAACCCGTTCGCACGCCCTGCGCGGAGCCCCCCACGACACCCGCCGCCTCACCCGCGCGACGGGCCAGCGCCCGGCGTACGCCCAGCGCCAACGCGCGGACGCTTCGCGCCGTTCCCATGCGAAAAGACGGGAAGACGAGCAGCGCCGATACGCCTATCGCAAGCAGAAAATAAAGGGGCAGCAGGAGTAGCAACGGTATCCCTCAATCACGAAGGCGTAATCTTTTGTTCTATTTGGGATTGAGGCAAGCGCTTGGGCGTTGCAAACAGCGTCCGTGCCTTAGGAATCGTAACAAGAATCGATGATCAAAATGCGTGGCTCGGGTATTCTCGATCACCTTGGTTACGAGGGGTCCGTGGGCCCTTCGCCGACACGGGACCTTGCATGGCAGAAGACGAAAAAAGATCGCGCACACCGACCTCTATTCCAAGTTTGCTAGCCGGGCGCGCTTCTCCAGACGAGGCGCGCGAATCGTCGCGCATACTCGCCGCGCTGGAAGGGCGCGTGCCCGATGCCGAGGTCAAACACCTGGCGCCCAAACGTCGATCCAAGGGGCCGATGTGGGTGTTGCTGCTGCTGTTGCTCTGCGTCGTGGGCGCGGGAATGTGGGCGGTATTCGACACGCCGGCCTTGCCCGATGTGGTGGCCAGGGCAGACGCGCCGACCGGTGCGCCGGACGCTTCAGCGCGCGCTCAATCCGTATTGCCAACTGCCGCGATGGCGCCCGCGCCCAGCGTGCCCGAGCCACCGGCCTCCAACGCGGCCACGATCGTGGAAGACCATCCCTTGGCGCAGCTGACGCGGGACCGCGACCGCGATGCGGGCGAGCCCACCAATCCGCTGTCCGCGCTGGCTGTGACCGAGGCTGCGCCCAAGCCCGCCGCCGTATCCGCGGCGCCCCATTCCGCTAGCGCCAAGGCGCCGGGCCCCACGGTGCAGCGCGCCGAGCACGCACGTGATCCGGCGGCCACCGCCAAGGCTTCCGCCGCGCGTGGCAAGCCGGCTCCGCGCAGCGATAGCGATGCCGCGCTGCTGGCCACATTGATGTCTTACGGCTTGCCGCCGGCCTCGCCGCCAGGCACCAAGGTCTATAAGAGCGATGGCATTTTCATACGTGAATTGCCGGGCTCGCCGTTGTCGGCGCGGCTGGCGGAATGCCGCAAGCTGGGCTTCCTGGAAAGCGAGCAATGCCGCTTGCGCGTATGCGCGGGTCATTGGGGCACCGCTGCGGAATGCCCCAATGCCCAAGCTCACACCGAGCCCTGATGCGTCCTTGATGAAGGTTCTTCCGTGATGGATTCCACAGCGACGAACGGTCTGTTCAGTTCCGCCGCCCGCCTGTACCGCCTTGAGGGTGAAGGCGCGCTCGCCGCGTTGCAAGTGGAAGGCTGGGTGGCGCGTGAGGCCCTGTCCGGCGTGGCGCAACTGCGCATTGTGGCGCTGTCCGACAACGCCGGCCTGGCGCTTCACGACATGATTTCACGCCCGGTGACGTTGTGGACGACGCGCGCCGATGGCAGCGAGATCAGCCGCAGCGGCCTGATCCGCGAGGCCGAGCTGCTGTCCGGCGACGCGGGCCTGGCGCGCTATCGGCTGACGGTCGTGCCATGGTTGTGGCTGGCCACGCAGCAGCGCGCAAGCCGCCTGTTCGAAGACAAGCCGGTGCTGGACGTCGTGCGTCATGTGCTGGACGGCTACGAAGGTTACGTTACGCGTATTGCGCCCGGCGTGGACCAGGTGCTGGCCGATCTGGCGCCGCGTCCGTATGTGACGCAATACCGCGAGACCGACTATGAATTCATCAGCCGGCTGTTGGCTGAAGCCGGGCTGGGTTGGACGGTGGTCGAGGCCGCCGACGTGCCCGCGAAGCATGCCGTGCTGATCTTCGCGGATAGCCGAAACCTGGACGAGGACGCGGAATCGGCCAGCGGCGGCGTTCGTTTCCATCGGGCAGGCGCCACCGAAGCGCGCGACACGGTGCAGGCCATTGCGCGCCGCCGCCGTCGTATTCCGGACCGCATCACGGTGCTGGGCTGGCACCCCAGCAGCAAGCGCGCCATCGCGGCCGAGGCGCTGGTCAACCCGGCCAACGGCAACGACGATGCCGCTGGACTGGAATGGTACGAGCCGCTGGGCCACGGCGGCGTTGCCGACGAGGCCCAGGCCAAGCGCCAGGCGGCATTGGCCATGGAAGCGGTGCGCGCGCAGGCCGAGATCTTCGTCGGCCAGGGCGGCGTGCGCACCTTCCGTTCCGGCACGCGTTTCACGTTGCAAGCCATGTCGTCGCTAGGCCCCGTCAACGAAGCGGGCTTCGAGCCCGTCTTCGCGCTGGACCGTGTCGAGCACGTCGGCATCAATAACCTTCCACCCGAGACCCGCGCGTCGCTGGCGCAGCGGCTGGGCGGACTGGACGCGCATTTGATGCTGGACGACGATGCCATCGCGGCGCCGGGCGCGGAGCGGGACGACACCGTTGGGCCGGCCCCCGATGCGGCCGTGCTGGCCAAGGCGCACGAGGTCGGCTACGCGAACCGTTTCGACGCCGTGCGTTGCGATCGCCCGTGGCGGCCCCAGCTGCCGCAGACGCGCGGCGCTCGCCTGGCTGGCGCGCCGTCGGTTCACGGCGTGCACACGGCGATCGTGACGGATGCGGAAGGCGCCACGCAGGTCAAGGGACAGGACGAGATACTCAGGAACCACCGCGGTGACGTGCGTGTCCGTTTCCATTGGCAAGCCGAGGGCAAGGACGGAGAAGCCAAGAGCCGTTGGGTGCGCGTGGCGCAGCGTCAGTCAGGCGCTGGCATGGGCATGAGCTTCGTGCCGCGCATCGGTCAAGAAGTGCTGGTGCGCTTCCTGGACGACGATGTCGATCAGCCCGTGGTGATCGGCGCGCTATACAACGGGCGCGGCGAAGGCGGCACGCCGGCCACACCGGGCGGGCGTCCGGGCGGCCAGGCCGATACGCAGGTCTACGCCGCGGCGCGGGACGGCATGCCCAGCGCGCAGGCGAACCTGGCGGCGGGCAATGCGCCGGCCTGGCACGGCGCGGCCGGCGGCGACGAGAACCACCGCAATGCCGCCGCGCTGACCGGTTTCAAGAGCAAGGAGTTCGGCGGAGCGGGCTACAACCAGATCGTCTTCGACGATACCGACGACCAACTGCGCACGCAGATCAAGAGCACCCAGGGATCCAGCGAACTGAACCTGGGCCATCTGATCCATCAGGCAGGCAACTACCGCGGGGGGCTGCGTGGCCTGGGCGCGGAGTTGCGCACCGATGGCTACGGCGCCGTGCGCGGCGGGGCGGGCGTGCTGCTCAGCACCTACGCCACCGACGGCAACGCCAGCGCGGCAGGCGATGCGGCTGGCTTGCTGGCCCTGGCCAGCCAGACGGATCAGATGGCCCGATCGCTGGACTCGGTCGTGGGCGCTCATCAGGGCATGCGGCTGGCCACGGTGCTGGGCACCAAAGGGCCCGCCGCCAGCGTGCCGGACGCCGAGCGGGCGCCGCTGGCGGCGATGCACCGCATCACGTCCGGCACCGTCGCCGCGGACGGCCTGGCGCCGGCGCCGCCCGACGCCTCGGCCAAGCATACGCAGGCCGCCCAGGGCAAGGTCCCGCATTCCACCGACCCGGTGGTGCTGATGGCCGCCCGGGCGGGACTGGCGCAGATAGCGGGGCAGCACATGCAGTACGTGGCGGGCGACTCGGTGCATTGGTCATCGGGAAAAGACCAGAACCTGGCCGTGATGGGCGCATTACGCCTGCATACGGGGCAGGGCCTGGGGATCGTCGCGGGCTTGCAGCAAGGCGGCGCCGATTCGGGGCTGGACCTGATTTCGGCGACAGGCGACGTGGATGTGCAGGCGCAGCACGACATCCTGCGCGTCCAGGCGCAGAAAGACATCACGATTGGCAGCGCGCAGACGGCCGTCGACTATGCCGCGCCCAAACGCATCCGCATCGCGAACGCGGCGGGCGCCAGCATCGTGCTGGAGGGCGGCAACATCACCGTGACCGCGCCGGGCCGCATCGATGTGAAGACGGGCAACAAGCAGTTCGCGGGACCGGACCGCATGCCCTATGCGTTCCCGCAGTTCACCGTCTGCAAGCAGTGCGTGCTGGATGCCCATGATGGCGTGCAGTCCATCACCGACAAGGTCTAAGGTGGAGGCCGGCATGGGCGGTTGGGAAGAACGGCTGAATGACACGCTGGCGCAGGCGGAAACGCTGGCGTCCGCAACCGGCACGGCGCCGAATACGTATGTGCTGGTGGATTTTCGCGGCCGCACGGAGCTTGCCCGGCCGGTCAAGGCTTGCGCGGATCTTAGCTATGGTTCCGTCTGGGTGGGCACGGACCTGGCGGTGTACGACGAGATCGCGCCGTTGTTGATCCAGGTTGATGACCTGAGCCGTTTCGAGCTCGCGCGCGGCAAGCAGGCGCCCCGCACCTCGGAGCTGCTGCGCCTGCTTGGGAAGCTGCATGAGGCCGATGGCGGCGAGTTCGCGGTGACGCACATCGTATCCGCGTGGCCACTGGCCGATTTGATGGCCCACTACGCCTATTACGGCGAATACGGCCTGCCGGATGGGCGCGAGTACTACTTGCATTTCTATGACAGCCGCATTCTGGACAGGGCATTTCAGGTGTGGACGGATGAGGAGCGCGAGCATTTCCTGGGGCCCGTGCATCAGTTGCGCTACGTGCGGCGCAACGGTTCGGTCGCGCAATGGGCAGGGGCAGGCGGCGACATGCGGCAGAGCGCTCGAGACTCCCGCCAGCAGGCCTTTACGCTGGCACAACACCAGGCGCTGCTGGACATGGACTACCCGGACAAGTTGGCGGTACAGATCCGCCGGCTCTATTTGGGTGTTTTGGGGGGCGGCCTGCGCCAGGACGCGCTCTACACGCAGGTAGTGGCGCAGATGGAAAGGGCGCGATCCTACGGGATCGCCACCGAACGCGACATGCTGGACTACGTGGCGTGGGGCATTACCATTTCACCGCGTTTTGACGAGCACGAGGCCATCGCCCCGATGTTGCGGAGGTTCAAGGAAAGCGGACCGGGGCTGTCGCAGGCGCTGGCTGATGTGCCGGACGAGGTATGGGATGCGCTGCTGCGTGCCGAGCAGGCGCATGGCCGTGGCGCGGTATAGGCGCCGGCGCAACCTGGTGGCAAAGATCAATGCAGGTGCTTTAGGGGGTTGGAATGCGTAAGGGGTTGCTTGTCTTGTTGATGTGGCTGGGATTATTGGCCGGCTGCAACAGCGAACCGAACTACCAGGGATTCTCCTTCGTGACGTACAACTACACGCCCTGGGACCTGGACAGGGTCGAAGTGAAGGACGGTAAAGGCAATTCGGCGGTCTCGGGTTCGATCGGAGCCGGCGGGGGCGAGGGCTCGGTGACATGCTGCTATACCTTGACGGGCAGCGACTTCAAGGTGGAATGGCGCGGCGCGGACGGCGAATTGGCCAGAAAGCACATGTTCGACGGCAAGTTGGAAGAAGTCATTTTCAATAAAGAAACGCCGGTCCATTTCCCGCCTGCGGAGATGCCAGCGGGGGATGGACCGCTTTATCTCGAACTGCACATCTATCCCGACGAGCACATGGAAATAGCGCTCAGCCGAAAGCTGCTGGGCCAGGTGCGAATTCCCATTGTCGACGCCACGCGCTGGTTGTATGCGCAGCACCGCGACGCATTGGGAGATTATCGAAGCAGCTCGGAACTCCGGCGCGTGGTCGCCAAAGTCGCCAAGAGGGCATGGGTTAAGTATCGCATCGAGGACGCCCAGGATATGCGGCAGTACATGTTCCTGTATTTCACGGTTGCATCGAATTTCGACACGAACCCCGAGATTGCCGCGATGCTGGCAAAGCCCGGCCGCAAGCCCGGGGAGTTCGCTGTTGCCGTGCAAGGAATGCCGCAAGAGAAAATCGCGCAGCTAAAGGCGGCGGGAACGCCGCCAGGAGACAAGAATGGCTAACCCCGACGCTGGTGAATTGTCGCCTATCGACCGCACGCCGGCTTCGGTGCTGAAGAAGATCGCCGAGAGCGAGGCCGCATATCCCAAGGACGACTGCCAGGAATGCGGTGCGATCGTGCGCATCGGCTTTTTCTTTGACGGGTTTGGCCGTAGTCGGGACGCCGATGGCAAGCACCCAACGTTTTATTCCAATATCAGCCGGCTCTGGGAAGCGCACTATGCGCATGATGACGAGGATCGCCCGGTCAAGCAATACTGGTTCCGTTTCTACTATTCGGGTCTGGGGACCGAACTGAATGAGGACGCGAAGAACGACGACCTCATCTATGGCGCCACCGTGGCGGGCGGAAAACTGCTGAGCGAAGCGGGCAAGAACGCCAAGAGCGCCGCCAAGAACATGACGCGACTGGACGAGATCCCCGAGCACGACGCCTTGAAGCGGCTGCGCAGCGCGACGCAAAAAATGATCAAGGAGGGTTCCTTCCAGCCGATGGTGAAGGCGTATACCGACGTGGTGAAAGACGTCAAGACGCTTCCCGACAAAGTTGTGCGGATCTGGAATGCCTGGGACCCCGAACGTCTGGTCAACCGGGCTAAGGGAACCATCCGGGGGTTCTGGTCTGGATTCAAGAAGAATCCGCTTAAGGTGGCCTGGACCGCTGGCAAGGAAGTCGTCAAGTCTACGGCGATGGAAGGGGTGCCGATCATCCGCGACAATGAGACCGTGGCCTACCTGATGGGAACGGGCGTGGACGTCCGCGTGGACGCTGCGCTGCGGCAGCTCAAGTCGGCGCATGAGGCGGTCAGCGCGGAAATGAACAACGTGCGCCGCATCGAAATTTCGGTTTTCGGAGGTGATCGGGGCGGAGTCATGGCCCGCCAGTTCGTCAACGACGTGGTCAAGAAGTACCGGCGCCGGAACGACAAGGACCTGGTGATTCCCGGGGAAAACGGCGCACCCGAGGCCGAGATCCATATCCGGTTCCTGGGACTGTTGGATTCCGTGTCTTCGATCATGGATGAAAGCACCTTTCTTGGGTTCCTGCCGTTTACCGATCTGCTGAAGCAAACCCACAAAGACCGCACGCTGACCGTCCCTGCGGCGGTGCAAAAATGCGTCCATTTTGCCGCCGGCCATGAACTGCGCGCGAACCAGCGTCTGGACAGCTTGGAGAAGACCCGAGGCGAACAGTTTCTATATCCCGGCTCGAGCGGGGATGTGACGGGCGTCAGTCCAGAGGGATCGCTCGGCGCGCGCGGCGAATTGTCGCGGGTTCCGCTACGGGACATGCTGAACTTGGCGATGTCGAACGGTGCCGCCCTTTACAGCATCGAACAGCTGTTTGATAAGCGGCCCCTGACTTTCGCGAAATTCTCGATGTCGGCCGCCCTCGCGGATGGCGGGAAAAGCTACCAAATCACAGAACTGGTGGACGCCTATCGTGGCGTGGTGAAGTACGAACCAGGCGTGGATTTTCTGCCGCACATGGAGGTTTTCCTGCGCTGGCTCGCGGTCAGATACCAAGACCCCGTCTTCAAAAGCGAACTGTCGGACCCTGCGGAAAAGTGGATCCAGGATCGGGACTTCTTCACGCCGCAACAGGCCTACGACGAAGAATTCCGCCGCGTCAGCGCGATGTCAAGAGAGGAACGGGCCAAGCCGGAGAATACGGCTCGCCTGAAAGAACTGGAAGCCCTGAAGGATGAGCGTCGGGCAACTGCCGACGCCAGCCGCGGCGAGCTTCCGCCCAAGCGCTTCAAGCCGTTGTGGCAGCGACTGGAAGAAGAATATCGGGCGCTCGAGAAGGCGGAAAATGAAGATGCCGAGCTGGAAAGGTATCGGGCGGAGGTGGCTCGCACCGACCCCGAGCGCGTGCGACGCATCGAACAGGTCACCGCCATCATGAACGAGCCGGCAAGAGTGCGCGACGAGATAACGCGGCGTAATGGCGGCACCGTCGACGAGGATGCCAAGCCGAAGGATCCGCTGGCCGACATGAAGGCGAAGCGCGCCATGCAGCAACGCTTGCTGACGGTATGGCGGGAAGCCAGCGCGGGCACTAACCCCCTGCCCGAAAAGGTCATGGCGCTGTTCGACTTCCTGGTGCACGACGCGATGCTGAGCAGCTGGCCTGATCATTTGCTGGCCAGCACGTCGATGTATTTCCGAGTACGCGACAAGGATATCTTCGGCAAGACCAACTATAAGTCCGAGGACGCGAAGATGAAGGCGGATCTTGAAAACGTGGCGCGCACGGAGAAGATGCGCGCGAACCTGGAAGGGCTGACGCCTGCGCGCCTTGAGCGTAGGTGACGTGGCCAACCCCGGAGGCGCGCTGGTGAGTATGCGTAGGCACGTGATAGCGGCACTGGTCTTGGGTGGCTTGCTGACCGGCTGCAATGGCGAACCAAGCTACCAAGGATTTTCGTTCGTGGCGTATAACTACACGCCCTGGGACCTGGATGCCGTTCAGATCACCGACAGCGAAAGCCGTTCTGCGGGCACAGGGTCGATCGGTCCTGGCGGTGGAGAGGGCACCGTCACCTGCTGCTTCACGTTGCGAGGTACCGATTTTTCCGTGAAGTGGTCGGGTCTGGACGGCGAAGAGGCGATCCGGCACCTCTATGACGGAAAAATGGACGAGCTGTTTTTTCACAAGGAAGCCCGCGTGCATTTTCCCGCATCCGATTTGCCGCCGGGGGACGCGCCGCTGTACCTGGAGCTGCATATCTATCCCGACGAGCACGTCGAAATCGCGCTTAGCCGAAAGTTGCTTGGGCAAACGCGGATTCCGATTATTGAAACGACTCGATGGCTGTACAGGCAGCATCGCGACGCCCTGAACGCGTATCGTGATATCTATGAAGTGCAGCGCGTGCTGGCAAAAGTCGCCAAGACGGCCTGGATCAAATACCGACTTGAAGACAGGCGGGACCTGCAGCAGTACATGTTCCTGTATTTCACGGTGGCATCGAACTTTGATTCGGATCCGGATATTGCCGCTTTACTGGCAAGTCCCGGCAGGAAACCCGGAGATTTCGCGGCGGCTGTCGAATCCCTTTCCCCGGAGACGGTCGCCCGACTAAAGGCGACGGGAACGCCGCCAGGCGATAAGGTCGCCGGATAGACCGGGAAAAAAGGCGACTCAATTTCCCACAGGATGCCGATCATGCAGACATCGCAATCGCCAACGTTCTGGCCGCTCGGACTTCGCTTGCTCCGGTTTGGCATCAAAGGGATGCTGTGGCTGTGCATGAGCGCTTCCGGTCTTGCGGGAGCGATCGCGCAGGCGCAGCCGATGCCGATTCCCGAGACTATCGGGGTGCGGTTGGGGATCATCAATTACCTGAATGAAGCGCTGGCTCCCGTCTACATCAATCAAGGCTGGGCGGGGGGCGTCCGAGGCCGTGCCTATACCTCGGGCACCTGCTGCGTTTCAATTCCCTCCCAGTGGAAGCCTGGCATGACGATGCGGATCGAGTGGAACTCCGATTCGATGTTCGAGCGGGGGGAAAACGATCTGGCCGCGCGGGATGCTCCAGTCTTGCCCTACCAACCGTTTCACAGCGGCTATGCCTGGGCGATTTTCCTGCCTGGGGGTGAAGTACGTGTGCAGCCCGGCCCGACGAGCCCGGGGGCACCGGATTTCTTGCAAGGGCTACCCGAGCCCGGAGAGGCAACCGAAGCGGAGCTGCGGCAGTTCATCGAAAGCACCAGGCCGAATCGCTAGGCCATCGGGGTCATCACAAGGAAGCGCTATTCAGGGGGGAAGGATGAACAAAGGGCTGATCGTCTTGCTGGCGGGGCTTGGACTGCTGTCGGGTTGTACCGATGAGCCTGGTTACCGGGGTTTGACGTTCGTCGCCTTCAACTACACGCCCTGGGACATCGACACCATACAGATTATCGATAGCGACGGACATACGGCGACTTCCGGTGCGATGGGCGTGGGTGGCGGAGAAGGATCGGGAACGTGTTGCTATACCTTGAATGGCACGGAGTTCACGGTGAAATGGCGTGGTGCCGATGGGGCTCTGGCTCAAAAGCACATGTTTGATGGAAAACTGGATGAGGTGATCTTCAACAAAGAGGCTCACGTTCATTTTCCGCCGACCGATCTGCCGCAGGGCAAGGGCCCGCTACCTGCAGCAGTACATGTTCCTGTATTTCACGGTGGCGTCGAACTTTGATGCCGATCCCGACGTGGCGGCGATGTTGGCCAAGCCGGGTCGGAAGCCGGGCGACTTTGGCGCCGCCGCCGGTGCCATGTCGCAAGCCCAGATAGCGCGCATCAGGGCGGCCGGGACGCCGCCGGGTGACAAGAACGGCTGATCAGGCCGCGCCTACCGCGGCGGCAGCACTTCGATCGTGACGGTGTTCGACCGCAAGCCGTTGGACTCGACATACACCTCATACTTGGCCGGGCTGGCCGGTAGCCCGGCGCGGGCCGCCAGGTCCGTGCTGAACTGCGTGCCGACGCTCATGCCCGGTGCGACGGGTTTCCCCCGTGGCGGGCGCGAGCTTGCGATGGTGTCGACCTCGACGCCGGGACGTGTCGGCAGCTTGTATTCGAACGCCACCTCATCGTAGGCCTTGCGTGTTTCAAGATCGGTCGCCACGATGCGCGGCAAGGTCGGGTGCTGCACGGCAGGCACGATGCCGCGCACACACACGGGAATGACCAGCACGCCGGGCCCCTGCGGCCAGACGCGGGCAGGCGCCGCGATGTGGAGCTGTTCGTCGTAGCCATCGTTGGCGGGCATGCAGGCATGGTCGCGCATGCTGTTGATCGGCACGGATGCGAAGGAAGCGGGTTCGGTCCAGTCGGAATTCATGGTCTTCTGCGGCGTGACGGATGGGGGTTGGGCGGACGCTGCCGGGGTGAATGCCCAGGCGGCGGCGGTGAACAGCAGGACAAAGGCGCGCGCCGGGAAGCGGCGCCACGCGTCAGGACGTGGTCCAGCCATTGGACATGTCCACCTTGCGTACGGCTTCCGAGCACGACGGGCAGAAGCGGATGCTCTGGCAGTCGCCGCCGAACATCACGCATGCGCCGACGTTGCTGGAATTGGCCTGGTTGGCAGGCAGGCCGAAGTGGCAGTGGTTGCCCGCGTCCGAATAGAAGTAGCGTCCTCCGTCCAGCTTCGACGCGTCATACAGTTCGCCGCCTTCGTTGGCGTTGGCCCATTCCGGCCCGCTGGGCGTCATGCCCAGCAAGTGGCCCATCTCGTGGACCAGCGTTTCCTGCTGGTACGCCATCGTCGCCAGCTGCCAGGGTGTGCGCACGGCGACGCCCAGGATGTTGGTGCCCAGGAAGGCCACGCCACCAGCGGCGCTCTCCAAGAGCTTGACGCGCAGAATGATCCGGCCCGACGTGGGCACGGGCAACAGGCCCGCCATGCGTACCCTGACGCTCGGGCACGCACTGGGTTCGCTGGCGTCGCCCGCGATCGGCGTGACGCGATCCTTCGGCACCACGGCCCGTTTGACCGTCCCTGCGGCATCCGTATATTCAAACAGGCACTCCAGGAACCAATCGTCGTTCGGGTCGATGTTCAACCAGAGGTAGGCGGGGTTGCCGTCGGGGCCAAGCAGGTCCATTTCAACGTCGCCCACGCCGGGGCCGGCGTTGGCGCGGATGATCAGCGGTGCGATGGGCCATTGCGCCGCCAACCGGTCGATATGGCAGACCGCGATGGTGTAGGGCTCGTGCCGGGCGCCCTCCGAGCGCGGATAGACCGACTGCACCAGCTGGCGCATCCGCGCGTCGCCTTCGTCCGTCCAGACATCCGAATTGGCGTCGCCGCGCGTCTGTACGTAGGGCAGTTGCAGCACGTCGATGCCATGGCGCGCGTATTCGTCGGCGGTCGGCTGGAAGCCGTAGCGACGCTCCATGTTTTCCGGGCCGGGCATGCGGATCTCCTGGATGTACATGCGGCGCACGGTTTCGATCATCTCGGTCATGACCGTCTGGTTCTGGTCGTTCAGAACCTCGAACAGATAGCTGTTCAAGCCCGCGGCGGGCAACGTGATGTTGTCGACGACCTTTGTGCCGTCGGGATCGGTCACGTACTGGTAGGTGGACTGGTCGGGGTCGCGGTACAGGGGCTGCCGATCGCGTTCGCGGGCCGTATAGACGGCGTTGGTCCGGCGGGCCATGACTTTGACCGTGAACCGGTGCTCTCCGCGGCGATTGAACGACACGCGGATCTTGGGCCGGTTGGTCTGGCGGTCCAGGCTGTTCAGCGCCTGGCCGTCGTTCCAGCGCGCTTCCGAGGTCTTCAGGTTCACGTACTGCAATTGCGCGCCGCTCTGGCTGCGGTAGGTCGACACGGCGAGCGTGCCGCCCGGGGCGTCGCCACCGTCCGCCGGACCGCTCGCGCCGCCCGTGCCGTCCTGGCCGGCGGGCCGCGTCGCGGTGCCCGGCAGCCCGATGCCTGCCGCGTCCATGGCGCGGCGGACCAGGCCCGGATAGGGCGAATTCGCCACGGCCGGGATATTCATGATGGTCTCGGCCACCTTGGGGAGCGTGATGCTGGTCACGCTGGGCGACTGGAGGATCGCGCCCACCACGGTGGGAATGGCGGAATCGCTAAGGCCGGGCGTGCTCAGGATCGCGCCGGCCACCGCCGGGATGTTGTCTGCGTTGACGTCCGGCATGGCCAACAGCGTGTTGACGGCGGACCCGAGCGTTGCGCCCTTGTCGCCCATGGCGTTCATCGCCTGCGTCATCAGGGGCTGGATCGCCGCGCCGACGCCGCCCTGCGAGCCGCCCGCCGCGGCCAGGCCGGAGGCGGCCGACAACGTCGAGGCCATGTTGCCCGCCTGCGCGGCCATATCGCCGGCTTGCGCCGCCATGCCGCTGGCCCGGGCGGCGGCACCGGCGGCCTGCGTGACCGACGCCGGCATCGCCGACGCCAATGCGCCCGCCGCGCCTTCCGTCAACGACGGCGCGGCGCCAGCCATCAGCGACGGCGTCGCACCGCCCATTAGTGACGGGGTAGCTCCGCCCATTAGCGACGGCGCCGCACCGGCCATCAGCGACGGCGTCGCGTTGGCGATGGCGCTGCTGGCCATCTGGCCGGCTCCGGTGCTGCCGATGGCGGCGCCAGCCATGTCGCCCGCCTTGCCGGCCGCGGCGGACATCATGCCCGTACCGGTCTGCTGCACCGAGGCCACCGCGTCATTCGCCCGGGTGGCAATGTCCTGGATGGGCTTGAGCGCATCGCTGGCCATCGACTTGGCGCGGTCGAGCATGCCCGACGCGCTGTCCTGCAGGGATGCCAGACCGCTGGATACGGCGCTGGCGCCCTTGGCCAGCGTCGCTCCTATCCCACCTGCCGCCGCAGCGCTCGAAGCGCCTGTAGAGGCTGTGGTGGCCGCGGCAGTGCCAGCCAGCGCGTCGGATGCCCCGGCAGCGTTGACGGCCTGGCCGGATCCCGCCAGGGCTTGCAGCATTTGCTCGGGCCGGTGCACGAGTTCAGCCTTCACCAGCATCACGTCACCCACCTGGGTGGAGGGCAGCGCCGGCAAGGCCGCTGCGTCGCTGGCCGGACCGATCAGATTGTGCGACGCGCCTTTGACCGAGAACATGCCCGGCCCCTTGAACACGATATCGGCGCCGTCCATGACGATGCTGCCGCCACCCGCCTGCAGGGTGATGCGCTGGTTCGCCAGGATCTCGATGCTGTCCGTGGTCGACGTGATGGTGACGTCTTGTCCGGCCAACAGTTCCAGCATGTCGGTATGCGCGTGTATCGACACTGGCGCATTGGCCGCGATGGCGCGGATGCCGCCGTCCTGCACGAACAGGCTGGTCGCGCGTCCCGATGCGCTGGCGAAGGTCTGGCGTGCGGCGACATGGCCGTCGGCCTGCGCGGTGACGTGCAGGTTTTCGCTGGCGTGCACGATGGCCGACGCGGGGGTGGCAAAGTTCAGCGATGCAGGCGCGTCGATCAGCATGCGCGCGCCATCGATACGTTCGACGGGGTCCGTGCCGCTGCGTTCGCCGTTGGCGGCTTTGACCGCTTGCTGGCCACCCACATTGGCCGGATAGCGCCCTTTCGCCTTGGGGTCCACGGCCTCGATCAGCGCATCAAATGTGTCGGTCGCGGCCAGTGACCGCGCCTGGCGCTGTGTGGTGGCTGCGTTGATGCGCTGGGCGGCATGCTGCGCGCCCCGCATGAGCGCCAACGCTTGGGGGGCGTCCGCCAGCGTGGATCGGGCATTCGTTTGCGCATTGGCCGACAGCAGCATGCCTTGCCCTGATCGAACCACGGTCCACGCGTCCGAGCGCAGTTCGAAACCAGTGCCGCGCCATTCGCCGCGATTGGAGTCGTCTGGCGCCTGCTTGACCAGATAGCCCAAGCCCAGTTGTGAAGCCGCGATTGAACTGGATAGCCGCGTGCGGACCTGGCCCGCCGTGTCGTCGAACAGCCATTGGCTGTGGCCTTGGCCATCCAGGCCCTGGCTGTGCCAGCCGCTCAGCGTGCCGGGGTGGTTGGCCTCGGCGTTCACGCCGGCCGACCACGGGGGTAAATCGGCGTCGTTATACAACTGCGCGACCACGACCGGCTGATCGATGTCGCCGTCCAGGAATTCGACCACCACTTCGGTGCCTTGGCGTGGCAAGTGGTGCGCGCCCCAATTGGGACCCGCCTGCGCGCCGGTGACGCGCAGCCACGTGCCCGAGCTGTCGTCGCCAGGCGCATTGCCGGCATCGTCCCCATGGCTGCGGTGGGGCAGGCCGCCGGACAACGGGCGCTTGCCGCGCTGCCAGGGGAATTGGACTTTGACCCGCAGGTCGCGGCCCGAGGTGATGGGGGCGTCCTGCGCCGTCACGACCACGGCCGTCACGCCTTCCGGCGCGGTGGGCTTGGCGCGCCAGCCCGGCAACAGCGTGGCCGCCGCGGGCACGGCGCTGAACGTGTTGCGGTACGCGCCGCGTTCCAGGTCCGGCGCGTCCAGTACCTGCGCGGCCTGGGCGCCCAGGTTGTTGACGGCTTCGTGCGTTACGCGCAGCAGCGTGTAGCGGTTGCCTCCCATTTCGTCCAACGCCTGGCCCGAACCTTCCGCATAGCGGTCGTGCTGCGTCAGGGCGAACGTGTGGCCCGGCATCATCTGCCGCGCGGTGCCGCCGCCGTCGAACCGCACCGTGCGCGATTCATGCGCTTGCAGGCTGCGTGCCGCTAGGGCTTCGGCGCCGGCATCGTCCGTGTAGCGGCCGTGGCCGTCGAAATCGTAGTCTTCCAAGGGCGGCACTGCGCCCACGTCCAGGTCCGACCGGGCTTCGGCCCCATGCGCAAGCAGGGCTCGCTCGTTCCAGGCGACACGAGTGACGCGATTTGGCTGGACGCTGCGCGCCGCGCCGAAACGCAAAATGCTGTCCTCGGATTCGGTGGCGTCGGCGCGATGGAAACGCAGGGGCGACGCTGGATTCTCCGGGCGCGCGGCGCCGGCGTCGAACACGACAAGGCGATGCTGCGCGCCGCCTGTGCCGCTGCCATCCTGGCCATCGCCTTGCTGGTGGTCGAAGCGGAAACTCAGCCCCGACTCCGCCATCAGGCGCAGCACGAAAGCCAGATCGGTTTCGCGATATTGCGTGCGGATCGGGCGGGGCGCCAGCGGCTCGGTGATGTCGAAGGAAAACGACGCCAAGGGATAGTCCGCGAAGATCTCGCTCAGGATGTCGGTGGCCGATTTGTCCTGATAAAGAAAGCTGTCGCGGCGCAGGCGCAGGGTCGCCAGCCAGGGCGCGGCGTGCAGCCGGTAACGCGCCAGGCCGCCGTCTGCCCCCAATGCGTCTACCCCTTCCACGACGGCATGCCAGCGGCGGCGGCTGCCGTCGGCCAGCAGCAGGTCCACGCTGATTTCCTTGCCCAGCAGCGGTTCCACGTCCAGCTCGGCCGAGGGGGCCAGGCAGTCCAGGGTCAACGCGAAGAGTTCCGAGACACCTTCTTGCAGGCGCATGCGCTCGGCCGTCAGCGTGTCGCCCAGCGGCGTGCGCACTTGAAGCAGGCGCGCGTTCTGGGACAAGGCGGCGGCGTCCAGGCTGCTGTAGCCCGCAGGCGAGAAAGAGCGATCGATCATGGTGCGTGGCCGTCCGGGGTGGACCGTCAGGGAAGCGAGATGGTCAGGTGAGCGGCGCGCGGGCCGAGTTTGACGATGTCGTGATACGGGGCCATCGCCGTCTGCATGTCGCCGTTCAGGAAATGGCTCATGCCCAGATACGCCAGCAAACCCAGCAGCGCGAAGATGGCGCCGATGCTCCACAGCGGAACATCGCGCTTCAAGGTGTGCGCGATCTTGTCGGGCAGCGCCCAGTGCGGCGCGAAGCCCGCGCGCTTGCCGCGCAACAACGCGATTTCGTCGCCCAGGCGCGCCGTCAGGTAGCCAAGCTTCTCCTGGCCCTCGATCATGTACTTGCCCTGGAAGCCCAGCAGCAGGCACATGTAGAACACTTCCAGGGACTGCAGCCGGGGTGCGCCTTGCGCGCGCAGGTCTTCAAGACGGGCGAAGAAATTCTCGCCTGCCAGTTGTTCGCCGAACAGCGTCAATTGCAGGGGTTGCAGCATCCATGCATCGCGGATCGAGAATCCGGAATTCAGCACGGTTTCGTCCACGGCGGCGCAGAACGCGTACTTGGTGGCGTAGACGTCTTCGGCAGGAATTTCCAGCTTCTTCGCGGTGCGCTCGAAGTCCGCCAGGAACTGCTGCACGCGCGCCGAGAAAGACGCCGCGCTGGCGGGCTGCTGTCCGCTCTTGAGCAGGAACAGCATCAGGAATCCGTCGTACAGCAGGTCCAGCAGAGACTTCGCGGGCCGTGAACCGTAGAAGTCGGCGGCACGGGGAGGAAGCGGGGTTCCGGGCATCAGAGAGGGCGCGTCGGCGGTCATGGCGGGCTCTTTCGGTGGACAGCGGTTAACGGGTGACGGCGATCAGGTCCAGCTTCAGTTCGGGGATGCCGGACGGGGCATAGATCGCGATGCTTCGTGCCTGCAGCATGCGGTCGTAGAGCGACCCGCGCGTTTGCAGGGTGAAATAGCAGGCGCCTGGTTTGACGGGCACGGCGGGCGGCACTTGCGGCGTGTAGACCAACTGCACGCCGGGCATGGCGGAAAGCACCAGTTTTTCCACATCGTCGGGCGCGCCGACCTTGAAGCGCAGCGGCACGGTCTCGGCCAGTTCGCTGGCCGGCGTGGCGGCCGACACGGACAGGTACAGCGCGGTGGTTTCGTCGAGCTTGCCGGAATCCAGCCGGCCGACGTGGAACGACGGCCGCACCTCGTCGAGGACCACCGAGAAATAGCGGGTCGAAATGACCGTGTCCAGCAGGTCTCGCAGAATGTCGTCCAGTTTCGCGAAGGCGGCGCCGGGCTGGTCGTGGCGGTACGCGGGCAGGTCGACCAGCGTATGCACCTTCGAGAACGTCATCAGCGCGCCGGCCAGGCGCAGCATTTCCTGGAACAGGCGCTCGGGGTGTAGTTGCGGGTTATGGAACAGGTGAGACAGCGCCGAATAGGCTTCATTGGCCGTGTGCAGCAGCCAGAACGACGCCACGTCGCCGGAGCGGAATTCGATGATGTTCTTGCTGGGTTCGCGGTGAAAACCGTACAGCGCATTGACCTTGGCCTGCAGCGCATCCAGCAGCCGGCGCAACTGTTCGAACAGCGCGCCGCAGGCCTGCACGGTCAGGCTCGGCGCGATATAGCCGGTGTCCAGTTCATAGCCTGCGCTGGCGGTGCGGCGCACGCGGGCGACGGGGATGGTCAGCAGCGCGTCGCGGGGCTCGTGTTCGGACAACAGCCGCACGTTCTTGCGCAGGAAGGCAAGGCTGGCGGTGCTGGCGTTGGTGTAGAGGTCGGGCGCCGGGCTGTCTTGATGTGCGTAGCGGGCGTCGAAGCCCGGGCCTTGCGCGCCGTCCCGGTAGTTGCCGCCAATATCCTTCATGGGATGCAACGCCAGATAGAACACCGCGTCGCTCGCGCCATCCAGGCCGTCCAGCGCCACGGCTGGCGGCAAGTCGTCGTTGTGGGGCGCGTTGTAGATTTCGCCGTCAGGAAAAATGGCCGACAGTTCGGTGGCGCGCAGCATGCCGTTGGCCAAGGCCGCGGCGTCGAACCGCACGGTGCGCAGGCCCCATGAGTAGGGATGCAGCGCGCGGCTCATTTCGGCCAGGCGGGCCTCGTGATAGGCGTCTTGCCGCTGAAAATGCTGGGGCCGCAGAAACAGGCCCTCACCCCATAGGACTTTCGCTGAATAACTCACGTTGGCTGGCTCTTATAGATATATAGGTAGCGGGCGTTTCGTAGTGACGTGGGTTGCAACTGCCTTCAGTTCGGACACTGCACCGAAGCGAGGCGGGACGGATCGAATTCAGGCACCCCGGGGGGCAACACGATCTTGCCGGTCGCGACGGTCATCGCGCAGGCATGGGCGCCCAAGACAATGCCGGAGTCCTCGGCGGACTTCACTTCAAACACATATTTCCAGCGCTGCGGCGCAGGCGCGTAGAACAAGGCGGCCACTGCGATATACGTGGCGCCCTTGGGCACTTTTTCCACGTTCTCGTAGCGCTGTCCGGGTGTCAGGATGACCTCGCGTGAAGCGACGAGGCTATCGCCCAGTGCCGCCTTTTCCTGCGCAGTATCAACCAATTGTGTGAGCGGCGCGCGCAGGAATGCCTCGGCATTCTTCAAATAGTATGTTTTCGTAACGATGGCCATGGGTTGACCACTGCTCGCATTCAAATTTTCTCCGGCATGGATCGCCAATTTCACGTCGATCGGCGCATTCGGGTCCTTTTTCAGGCCCGTGATGTCGAGCGCGCTGCCGGTCATTCCGGCCACCGCGCCGATCGCCGAAACGGCCGCGCAACCGCTGATTGCCGAGCTGGCCGCAATCAGCGAAAAGGCCGCCAAGCATCGCGATAAATTGAGATGTTTTGACATGGCTCTTTATACCGGAACATTGCGGCAGTATGAAGATCGCAGCACGTTAGGCGACGTTTCGCGCAGAGTTACATCGAGTTAATCACTGTAGTGGTGTACTAACAAAAAGTTGTTGAAATACGCGGCCTTGGTTACAACCCCACGTGCCCAGAAAATGCAACTTTCTCGTCTCTTTCTGATCGGCGGAATGGTGGCTTTGATGACAGGCTGTGCCGCCTCCGTCAAACCGCAGACCGACGCCGAATTCAAGCAATCCATCACGCAGGCCACGCAGAGCCTTGCCTCGAAGGGAGGCGACCAGGCCGTGGCGGAGTTCGAGGAGATCGCGCAGCGCAATCCCTCGCGAGGCGAGCCCTGGTCGTACATCGCGAAGATCCGTTTCGATGAGCAGAAGTACGGCGAAGCGATCGTGGCGGCAGACGAAGCCCTGAACCGCGACCCTGAAGATTTCACCGCCAAGACGGTGCGTGCCGTGGGCGGGCTGCGCGTGGCCATGCAGTCGCTGGCGGATCTGCGCGCGGATGCGCTGCTGGCGGGCAATGCCCGCACCGACGCGGTGGCGCTGGCCGCCGCGATGCGCGAAACCCTGGGGCAGGACGTCCTGTTCCCCGAAGGACGCAAGCCGCCCGCGCGGTCGCGCCAACCCGTCAAGCGGGTTGAGCCGCCCGCCGCGGATGCCGGCTCGCCGTCTACCGCTGCGCCCGTCACGGCGACGCCCGCCAGAACCGCGTCACCCGTTGCATCTCCTCCGAACCAGGCACCCGCCGCGCCATCCGCGACGACGCCGGCCACGCCCGCCGCTACCGGCGGACGCGCGCCGGATCCGTTCGGCAACCTTCTCAAACCCTGACCGGCTCTCGGGCGCCGGCGCCACCGGCCTTGTCAGCCTAACCAACACGCACCTCGCTGGGAGCCCTCATGGCTAAGAAAGAAAGCGTTCAGAAACGACTCCAGAAAGTGCGCCCGCCGCGCGTCCAACTGACTTATGACGTTGAGAAGGGCGATGCGATTGAACAGAAAGAGCTTCCGTTCGTCGTGGGGGTGGTGGGCGACTTCAGCGCGCAATCCGAAGCAGAGTTGCCGCGACTGAAAGACCGCAAGTTCGTCAACATCGACGTGGACAACTTCGATGACGTGATGAGCGGGTTGGAGCCGCGCGCGGCCTACCGCGTCAAGAACCGCCTGACGGACGAGGGCGGCACCTTCGGCGTGGACCTGAAATTCCGTTCCGTGGAAGATTTCCGGCCGGAAGCCGTGGTGCAGCAGATTGAACCGCTTAAAGAGCTGCTGGACATCCGCACCAAGCTGGCCGACCTGCGCAACAAGCTTGCCGGCAACGACCGGCTGGAAGATCTGTTGGGCGAGGTGCTCAGCAGCACTGAAAAATTGCAGCAACTGACCAGTGAAGCCGGCAAGAACGGCAAGGGAGGCAGCCATGAGTAATTCCGCCGCCGCGCAGAACTCGGCCGCTCAAGCCGCCGAGGCCGATTCGGGCCTGCTCGACCAGATTGTGGAACAGAGCCGGGTGGCCAAATCCACCGCCGAACACGACCGCGCCAAAGATCTGATCGGCGAACTTGCCCGTGAAGTCATGAAGGGCACCGTGGTGGTGTCGGACAACCTGTCGGCCATGCTGGACGCGCGCGTCGCTGAATTGGACCGCCTGATTTCCGCGCAGCTCAGCGAAGTCATGCACGGCGCCGAATTCCAGAAGCTGGAAAGTACCTGGCGCGGCCTGCACTACCTGTGCCAGGAGAGCAATACCGGCCCGATGCTGAAGATTAAGGTGCTGAACGTGACCAAGCGCGATCTGGTGCGCGACTTCCAGACCGCCATCGACTTCGACCAGAGCTTGATGTTCAAGAAGGTTTACGAAGAAGAGTTCGGCACGTTTGGTGGCTCGCCCTTCGGCGCGCTGCTGGGCAACTTCGAGATTACGCGCCAGCCCGAAGACATGTATTTCATCGAGCAGATGTCGCACGTGGCCGCCGCGTCGCACGCGCCGTTCATCGCGTCGGCGTCGCCCGAACTGCTGGGCCTGGACAGCTTTGCTGACCTGGGCCGCCCGCGCGACCTGGCCAAGGTGTTCGATACCGTTGAATACACCAAGTGGCGCAGTTTCCGGGATTCGGAAGACTCCCGCTATGTCGGCCTGACCATGCCGCGCTTCCTGGGCCGCCTGCCGTACGACCCGAAGGAGGGCACGTCGGTGGAAGGCTTTAACTTCGTCGAAGACGTGGACGGCACGGACCACGCCAAGTACCTGTGGTGCAACGCTGCCTGGGCGTTCGGCGCGCGCCTGACCGCCGCATTCGCCGACTTCGGCTGGTGCGCGGCCATCCGTGGCGTGGAAGGGGGCGGCCTGGTGGAGAACCTGCCCACCCATACCTTCAAGACCGACGATGGCGAAATTGCGCTCAAGTGCCCGACCGAAATCGCGATTACCGATCGGCGCGAAAAGGAACTGAGCGACTTGGGCCTGATCCCGCTGGTCCACTGCAAGAACTCCGACTACGCGGCCTTTTTCGGCGCGCAGTCGGTGCAGAAGGCGAAGAAATACAACACCGATAGCGCCAACGCCAATGCAGTGCTGTCGGCCCAGTTGCAATACATCTTTTCGGTGTCGCGCGTGGCCCACTACCTGAAGGCCATGATGCGCGACAAGATCGGCAGCTTTGCGTCCGCGCAGTCGGTCGAAAGTTTCCTGAACCGCTGGGTCTCGCAGTATGTCCTGCTGGACGACAACGCCAGCCAGGAACAGAAAGCGCAATTCCCGTTGCGGGAAGCCTCGGTGCAAGTCGCCGAAGTGCCGGGTCGCCCCGGCGTGTTCCGGGCCGTGGCGTTTCTGCGGCCCCACTTTCAGCTCGACGAGCTTTCGATTTCGTTGCGCCTGGTCGCGGAGCTTCCCGCCCAGGCCCAGAAGTCCTGATCGCCCGTCCGATAAGCGGTTTTTCAACTTGAGAGGCTATGAATGAAGGACATTTACGTCAAATTTGGCAATCCTGCGCTTAAAGGCGAGTCCCAGGACAAGGACCACCCGGACTGGATCGAAGTCGGCTCGTGGCGCCACGAGATCATCCAGCCGCGTTCGGCCACGGCCTCGACCTCGGGCGGCCACACCGCCGAGCGCACCGAGCATGGCGAAATGGTCTTCACCAAAGATCTGGATGTCGTCAGCCCGCTGCTGTATCAGCACGCCTCCGGCGGTACGACTTTCGACGAAGTGACGATTGATTTCCTGCGTGCCGACGGGGAAGGCAACCGCGTCAAGTACCTGGAGATCAAGCTCAAGTACGTGATCATTTCGCGCGTGGCGCCGGAAGTCGTCAGCGAAGGTCTGCCGCACGAATCCTTTTCGCTGAAGTATGCCGCCGTCCAGTGGAAATACACGCAGCAGAAGGTGGGCGGCAACCAGGGCGGCAACGCCCAGGGCGCGTGGAGCCTGACCAAGAACGACAAGACGTATTCGGTCTGAACGCGACCGCGTAGGCAGCGCATGCCGCGCCCCTTGCCGGGCGCGCGGTTTGCGCTGAACGGAGGTCCGTGATGAAAGGATTCGAGCCGAGCCTGTTCGACAAATTGTTCGACGGCGACGGGCAGACGCCGCATGCCTTGCGACGCTTGTCGGTGGAAGAAATCAAGGAAACGGTCGCGCGCGACATCGAAGCCCTGTTGAACACGCGCATGGTCTTCACGGAAGAATCGCTGAAGCGCTACCCCAATTGCCAGCGGTCGATCCTGACCTATGGGCTGTCGGATTTCTCGGGGCTCAGCCTGGCCAGCCACTACGACCGTGAGTTCATTTGCCGGTCTCTGGAGCAGGCCATCGCGCGGCATGAGCCGCGGCTGACGCACGTAAGGGTCGTGCTGCAGGTGGACAGCCGCGCGACATCGGTGCTGTATTTCGCGATCACCGCGATGCTGGATGTAGGTCCGGCACACGAGCCGGTGACGTTCGACGCGACGTTGCAGCCGTCCACCTTGCAGTATTCCGTCAGCAAGGGATGGGCCAAGGCTGCGGCCGTCGCCGGATAGACAACAACGTACACGGGCGCGGGCGGCACGCCGCCGAAGAGGGAAGGGAAAGATGGAAGAACTGCTGCCCTATTACGAACGCGAACTGGGTTTCTTGCGCGGGTCGTCACGCGATTTCGCGCAGCGCTATCCCAAGATCGCGGCGCGGCTCGGCTTGTCGGGCGAAACGTGCGAAGACCCGCACGTGGAGCGGATGATCGAGTCGTTCGCCTTGCTCGGCGCGCGCATCAACAAGAAGCTGGACGACGACTATCCGGAATTCACGGAAGCGCTGTTCGAGGTGATGTATCCGCATTACCTGCGTCCATTCCCATCGTGTTCGGTGGCGCAGTTCGATATGGGTGGCGTGGCGGCCCAACTGACGGCGCCGGTGCGGATGCCGCGCGGCACGGAGCTGAAATCCCATCCCGTGCGAGGCGTGGCCTGCCGCTTTCGCACCGCATACGACGTCACGTTGGCGCCGGTGGCCATCCGCCGCGCCAGTTTCGCGTCCACGGCCAACGCGCCTTCGTCGACGTCGCTGCCGGCCGGCGTAACGGGCCGGCTGTCGCTGACGCTGGCGTGCCTGGCCGAGACGCAGAATTTCTCGAATCTGGCCCTGGACACGCTGCGCGTGTACCTGCATGGCGAACCGTCGTTTGTGGCCGCGTTGCGTGATTGCCTGTTCCTGCGCACGGCTGCTGCCTATATCGAAACGCTACCCGGCCGCTGGCACCGCCTGGATGAGGTGCCGCTGGCGCAAGTGGGGCTGGCGGAAAACGACGCGCTGATCGATTTTCCGGCCAGTTCGCACCCGGCCTACCGGTTGCTGGCCGAGTATTTCGTCTTCGCCGAGAAGTTCAATTTCGTCGATATCGACCTGGCCGCGTTGCGGCGCGCGGCAGGCACGGCGCGCGAATTCACGCTGCATCTGCCCGTCAAGGGCCTGCGCGCCGATTCCAACACGGCGCGCTTGCTGGAATCGGCGTCGCCCGACCATTTCCGGCTGGGATGCACGCCGGTCGTCAATTTGTTCGCGCAGCGCGCCGACCCCATCCGCGTGACCCATGCGGCGGCGTCCTATCCCGTGGTGGCGGACGCCCGGCGCGCCTATGGCTATGAGGTGTATTCGATCGATCGTGTCCGGCAGGTCCGGCAGAACGCGCAGGGCGATTCGGTGGTGGAGTTCCGTCCGTTCTACTCGCTGCACCATGGTGAAACGCCAGAGCGCGCAAGCCACTACTGGACGGCGCGGCGCGATTCGATGGTGGCGGAACGCAGCCCCGGCTACGAGATGGAGATGTCCATCGTCGATATCGATTTTGATCCTTCGGTGCCGCAGACCGAGACCCTTAGCCTGGACCTGACCTGCACCAATCGCGACCTGCCCGCGCATCTGGCGGTGGGCCAGTCGGGCGGCGACCTGTTCCTGGAAGGTGGGTCCGTCGCTCGCGAAATCCGCATGCTCCGCCGGCCGACGCATACCCATCGATTTCAGCAGGGCCGCGCCGCGCATTGGCGCTTGATCTCGCATCTGGCGCTGAATCACCTGTCGCTGGTGCAAAGCGGCTTGCCCGCCTTGAAAGAGACACTGCGGCTGTACGACTTGTCGCATGCGGCGGTGGCTGCGCGGCAGATCGAAGGCCTGGTGGGGTTGGACTACAAACCTGCAACGCACTGGATGCCGGGCGAGCCGTTCGCCACCTTCGTGCGCGGCATCGAGATCCGCCTGACGATCAATGAAGACAACTTCGTCGGAACCAGCCTGCATGCCTTCGTGGCGGTGATCAACCGCTTCTTCGGCCTGTACGTGCACGCCAACAGCTTCGTGCAGCTGGTCGTGTTGTCGCGCCGTGGCGCGGAAGAAATCTTACGGTGCCCCCCGTGCAACGGCGACGCGATCCTAGCGTAATCGAATCGCTGCTGGCCGAGCCGCAGCGCTTCAAATTCTTCCAGGCCGTCCGGGTCCTGGAACTGTGGTTCGCTCGCCAGGAAGGCACGCGCGCGAAAAATGCGGTGCCTGCCCACCTGCGCTTCCTGAACTCATCGTCACTGGGCTTTCCAGCAAGCGAGATCGCGGCGTTGATGGCGTACGACAAGGACGGCGTGCCACTGGAGGACACCGCGTCGCGCCTGGCTGCGCTGGCCGAGGGCAAGCTGGGGCGGGTGGAAATCGAGCCCGCCTTCTTCGGCCTGCTGGGCGGGCAAGGTGCGTTGCCGCTGCATTACTCCGAGATTCTGAGCCACCGCGAGAGCGCCAAGCGCGATCGCGGCGCGCGCGCCTTCTTCGACATCTTCTCGAACCGGGCGGCGGCGCTCTTCTACGCGGCATGGAAGAAGTACCGCATGCCGATGCGCCACGAAACCGAGCAGGACCACCACTATCTGCCGCTGCTGCTGGCGCTGGGCGGTATCGGCCATCCCGCGCTGCGCGACCGCCTGCACCAGGGCGACGGGCAGGTGTTCGACGAATCGCTGGCGCACTACGCCGCCGCCGCGCGGCAGCGGCCGGTGTCGGCGGCATTCCTGCAGCGGGTGCTGTGCGACTACTTCCAGGTGGACATGCGGGTGGAACAGTTCGTCGGGCGCTGGTATCACGTGCCGCCCGAGCACCGCACGCAGTTGGGCATGCCGGGCGCGGTGCTGGGCGTATCCGCGATGGCTGGCGACCGCATCTGGCAGCGCGACCTGCGCATCCGCTTGTGGATCGGCCCTTTGTCGCGAACCGCGTTCGCGGATTTCCTGCCCGGCGGCGCGCGCGCGCAGGCGCTGGAAAAGTTGCTGACGATGTTTGGCGGCATGAGCTTCGAATACGAGGTGCGGCTGATCATGGCCCAGGCGGATGTGGCCGGCAGCGTGCTGGGCGGTGAGGGCGAGGGGGCCCGCCTGGGCTGGAATTCCTTCCTTTGCACCGCCCCTGTCGACGCCGACCGCGACGATGCCAGCTACGAACTGCACACCATCCATTGAGAACACGACGAACGAGAACATGGCCATTCCGCTAAAAACCCTGATCGCGAAGCTGAACCAGACCTGCCGCCAGGCCGCCGAACGCGCCGCAAGCCTGTGCATGGCGCAAGGGCACTATGAAGTGGATCTTGAGCATCTGTTCCTGGCCCTGCTTGAGCGGCCCGCCAGCGACTTCAGCATGGTGGCGCGGCGCAGCGGCATCGAAGCGTCGGTGCTGGAAGCGGACCTCAACACCGAGATCCGGGGCTTTAAGAACGGCAATACGCGCACACCGGTTTTTTCTCCGCACTTGCCCAAGTTGTTCGAACACGCCTGGCTGATTGCGTCGCTGGATACGCAGACCACGCGCATCCGCTCCGGTCATCTGCTGCTGGCGCTGTTGACGGAGCCCGATCTGGCGGCGCTAGCGCGGCGCGGGTCGCGCTTGTTCGAGTCGTTTCGGCTGGATGCGCTGAAGCATGACTTCGCGGCGTTGACGGCCGGTTCGGAAGAGGCCGGCCAGGCCGTTGCGCTGGGCGACGGCGCCGATGGCCCCCCCGGCCAGGATGCCGCCGCGCCGGCCGCCGCCTTGTCCAAGACGCCGGCGCTGGATCAATACACCGCCAATCTGACGGAGCGTGCGCGCGAGGGCAGGATAGACCCCGTGATCGGCCGTGACGCCGAAATCCGCCAGATGATCGACATTCTGACGCGGCGTCGCCAGAACAACCCCATCCTGACTGGCGAGGCCGGCGTGGGTAAGACGGCGGTGGTCGAGGGGCTGGCGCTGCGCATCGTGGCGGGCGACGTTCCGCCTTCGCTGGCGGGCGTGGCGCTGCGCACGCTGGACCTGGGCCTGTTGCAGGCCGGCGCCAGCGTCAAGGGCGAATTCGAAAACCGCCTGAAGCACGTGATCGACGAGGTCAAGCAAAGCCCGACGCCTGTCATCCTGTTCATTGACGAAGCGCACACGATGATCGGCGCGGGCGGCCAGGCGGGCCAGAACGACGCCGCCAACCTGCTCAAGCCGGCGTTGGCGCGCGGCGAATTGCGTACCATCGCGGCCACCACCTGGAGCGAATACAAAAAGTACTTTGAAAAGGACGCGGCGCTGGCCCGCCGCTTCCAGGTCGTCAAGGTGGAAGAGCCCAGTGAGGCGCTGGCTGCCAGCATGCTGCGCGGCATGGCGCCGCTGATGGAAGGCCACTTCGGCGTGCGTGTGCTGGACGAGGCCATCGTGGCCGCGGCCCGCCTGTCGCACCGCTACATCAGCGGCCGGCAATTACCCGACAAGGCGGTTAGCGTGCTGGACACGGCGTGCGCCAGGGTGGCGTTAGGCCGCAGCGCCACGCCGGCCTTGATCGACGATGCGCGCCATCGCCTGGCGCGGTTGGACACCGAGCGCGCGGCGCTGCATCGCGAGGCCGCGGCAGGCGGCCCCGCCGCTCGCCTGCGAGATCTGGACGAGGAAATGGCTGCCGTGCGGCAGACGCTGGCAGAGGCCGAAGCGCGATTAGCGCAAGAAAGCGAGCTGGTCCGTCAGATCCATGCGCTGCGCGAGGAACTGGAAGCCGCGGGCGTTCCGGCAACGCCTGAGCCCGCAGGCAAGCGGCGGCCAGCCAAGGCGGAACTTTCGCCGGGCCAGGCGCAGCTGGCCGAACTGCAACAACAATTGCGCACGCTGCAAGGCGACGCCCCGCTGGTGCCCGCGTTCGTCGACGCCCAGGTCATCGCCGAGATCGTGTCGGCCTGGACCGGCATTCCGCTGGGCCGCATGGTGAACGACGAAATCCGAACGGTGCTGGAACTGCAGCCGTTGCTGGCGGAACGCGTGATCGGGCAGGACCACGCGTTGCATGCGATTGCGCAGCGTGTGCGAACGGCGCGCGCCGGATTGGAGGACCCCAACAAACCCAAGGGTGTGTTCCTGTTCGTCGGGCCGTCGGGCGTCGGCAAGACCGAAACCGCGCTGGCCGTGGCCGACGTGCTGTATGGCGGCGAGCGCAAGCTGGTCACCATCAACATGAGCGAATACCAGGAGGCGCACAGCGTGTCGGGGCTGAAGGGCTCGCCACCGGGCTACGTCGGGTATGGCGAAGGCGGCGTGCTGACCGAAGCCGTGCGTCGCCAGCCCTACAGCGTGGTCTTGCTGGACGAGATCGAGAAGGCCCATCCGGATGTGCTTGAGCTGTTCTTCCAGGTGTTCGACAAAGGGGTGATGGACGACGCCGAAGGCCGCGAGATCGACTTCCGCAATACGCTCATCATCCTGACGTCCAACGTGGGCTCATCGGCCATCATGCAGGCCTGCCTGAACAAAAGCGCGGCCGAACGGCCTGATGCCGAGGCGCTGCAGGCCCTGCTTGCGCCGCAGTTGTACAAGGCCTTCAAGCCCGCCTTCCTGGGCCGCATGAAAACCGTTGCCTACTATCCAATCGACGACGACGCGCTGGTGCGCATCATCGGCCTGAAGCTTGGCCGCATCGCCGCGCGCGTGCAGGCCAACCACCGCGCGGCGTTCGAGTGGGACGATGCGCTGGTCGAGGCAGTGCTGGCGCGCTGCACCGAAGTCGATACCGGCGCGCGCAACGTCGATCACATTCTTAACGGCACGCTGCTGCCGCAGATTGCCGAACAGGTCCTGGGCCGCATGGCGCAGGGCGAGGCAATCGCGCGTATCCGCGTGACGGCGGGCAAGAACGGCGATTTCCGCTATCGCCTGGCCTGATTCCGGAACCCAAGCCATGCCTCCCGATTCCGCGTCTCTCTCCCGCCTGCCCGCCGCCGCCGCCGATCAGGCCAATCGGCTGCTCGATCTAAGCACGCCACTGGGGCCCAACAAGCTGGTGGCCGAAACGCTGGCGGGCGTCGAAAGCCTGTCGGACGGCGGTTTCCGCCTGGACCTGACGGCATTGTCCGAAGACGCGCATATTCCGCTGAAGGCCCTGCTGGGCCAGCCGGTGACGCTGCGGCTGCAAACCGCGCTTGACCGCAGCCAGCCCCGTCTGTGGCACGGCCACGTGACCGGCGCCGCGTATCAAGGCGCCAATGGCGGCATGGCGCGGTACGGCCTGACCGTGGAGCCGTGGCTGGCTTTCCTGCGCCAGCGGCACGATAGCTTTGCGTACCAGGACCGGACGGTGTTCGAGATCGTCGAGAGCATCTTCGCCGACTACAAGGGCAGCGGCGTGCTGGCGCCCCAATGGCGCTGGGACCTGCGGGACCGCGCCAGCTACGCCAAGCGCAGCCTGACGATCCAATACCGCGAGACCGACTATGCGTTCGTGGAACGGTTGCTGGCCGAAGAGGGGCTCTTCTATTGGGTAGAGCATGAGGCCGACGGCCACACCCTGGTCATCGCCGACCACAACGGCGCCTTCAAGCCCGGGCCGCAAGCCAGTGTGCGTTTTGCCCGTGCGGATGTCACCGAAACCGAAGACAGCATCCAGCAGTGGAGCCGGCGCCAGCGTTGGCAGACCAACGGCGTGCGGCTGGCCAGTTGGGACTACCGCGGCGCTCAGGCGCGCCCCGTGTCCGCGCAGGCCGCCGCCGGCAAGCTGGCCAACGACAGGGAACTGGTGCACCACGACTACCCGGGGCAATACGCCTACGAGGACAGCGCCCAGGGCGAACGGCTGGCGCACAATGCCCTGGCCGCGCTGCGGGCGCGCCAGGACTGCGTGGAGGGCGCCGGCACGGTGCGCACGCTGGCGCCCGGGCAACGGTTCGAACTTACCGGCCATTATCAGCAAGACGCGCAACCTGCCTACGTGGTGATCGCCATGACGCACCGGGCGCGCAACAACTTTGATGCCGACCTGGGCCGCGCCGTCCGCGAATCGGGCGCCGCGGAGGCGGACGAGGAGTTCTACCGCAACCGCTTCACCTGCATCGGCATCGACACCGAGTTCCGTCCCGTGACGGTGGACGGTCATGGCGCGCGGGTGCATCCGCGCCCCACGGTGTTCGGCGCGCAGACGGCGCTGGTGGTGGGCGCTGAGGCCCCGGTGCTGACGGATCGCGACCATCGGATCAAAGTGCAGTTCCACTGGCAACGGGGCAAAGCCTCCAGCAGCCGTCTGGCGCATCCGTCAGGTGACGAAAACGCGCCCGCCAAGGACGAGCTGGGCACCTGGGTCCGCGTGGCGGAGCCGGTGGCCGGCGGCGACTGGGGCGGCCATTTCGTGCCCAGAGTGGGGCAAGAGGTGCTGGTGGAATTCCTGCACGGCGATATCGACCGGCCCGTCGTGGTGGGAGCGCTGTACAACGGCGAGGGCGCCGAAGACGCGCCGCACAATCAGGTGCAAGCGGGCGGCGCCAACGCAACGGGCAACGCGCCCGCGTGGTTCGCCGGGGGCCAGGACGGCCATGCGCACAACGTGGTGATGTCCGGGTTCAAGACCCAGGCATTGTCCGACAGCGGGACGGGCACGGGGGGATACAACCAGCTGCTCCAGGACGATACGCCGGGCCAGTCGCGGTTGACCGCGTCCACCACGCAGGCGGACAGCCGTTTGAACCTGGGCCATATCAAACAGCAACGCGACAACGAGCGGCTCGATGATCTGGGCTTCGGCGCCGAACTGTCCACCAAGGAAGCGGTGGCGGTGCGCGGCGGCTCGGGCCTGCTGATCAGCGCCGACCTGCGCGAAAACGCCGATGGCGCGCTGTTGGACAGCGCCGAAGCGGCCAAACAGGTCAAGACCGCGATGACGGCCGCCAAAGAGCTTGCCGAGACCGCGGTCAGGCAAAAGGCGATCTTGAAGGACGACCCCCAGACACTGCCCGCGCAAGAGGCGCTGGCCCACATCCTGGACGTGGTGGAGACCACGCAGGACGACCCGAACACGGCCGGCGTGGCGGTGGCGGCCTATGGAGAGCCGCACATCCAGGTCAGCGCGCCCAGCGGCATCGGCCAGTACACGCCCGCCGATGCCTTCCTGGTGGCGGGCAAGACCTTCGCCCAGGTGGCGCCGGACGTGAACTGGGCCAGCAGCGCCAATCTGGCGATGGGCGTGGCCGCGGGCGCGGTCCTGTACACCATGGGGCTTGCGGCGTCCGGCGGCCGGCCCGTCAAGGAAAGCGGGCTGCGACTGCACGCGGCGGGCGGCAAGCTGCGGGTGCATAGCCAGGACGCCAAGATGACGTTGACGGCCGAAAAGGCCGTGACCGTCGCGTCGGCGGACGCCAGCGTAACGGTCCAGGCGGCCAAGCGCGTGCTGGCCACGGCGGGCGGCGCCTATCTGCGCATCGAGGGGGGCGGCATCCAGTTGCATGCCCCGGGCAAGGTGGAACTGAAGGCGGGCGTGCATAACTGGGTCGGGCCGCAATCCGCGCCGATCCCCGACATGCTGCCTTCGGGGGACTTCCAAGGTTGCCAACTGAAGATGCAAAGCGCAGCGGCGTCCGGCGCGGCCGTGGTCGATCTCTAGGACGGATGCGCAAACATGGATTCCTATACGTCGGGCATCGAATTGGCGGAGACCTTGCAGCGGCTTGCAGCCTCCCGTGGGGATTCCCGCTGCCTGCTGCTGATAGACCCGTTGCTGCGAGATCCCGCCGACGACCCGGAGTGGGAAGGGCTGGCGGGCGAACTGGCTGCGCGCGAGACGCCGGTGCGGCTGGCGCACCCGGATATCGACTCGCGCGTATGGCCGCGCCTGATTGGATTGGATTTGGCGCGTCCGCGCGATGCCGACATCAGCCGCGCCGCCGCAGGCATGGCGATCAGCGATTGGGAGCCCGCCGCTTTGGGCAGGGGCGATGGCAGACGGATAGGGGGATGGATATTCGGGGCGGGCGACGCAACGGCATTGGCCGGCCACCTGGGGCGCACCCTGTTGGCGGTCCGTGCGGACGGAGGAAGAACCCTGTTGCGGCTGCACGATCCGGCGGTGCTGGATCTGGTCTGGCGTCAGGCTTCCCGGCGGCAGAAAGCCGATTTGCTGGGTCCGGCAGGCCTTTGGGTGAATGTCGACCGTTGGAGGCGGCTGGCCCGGTACGACATCGACGAGCCGCGTACGGGCTCGGCCATGCGTTTGGACGGTGATCAATGGCGGACGGTCCGGACTTTCGCCGCGGTCAACCGCGCCTGGCGCGCGGTGGCGCCCAGGGCCGGCGAGATATTGCCAGAGACGTTGGAGCAGGTCGTCGCTTGCGTGCGCCGAGGCGCCGAAGCCGGGCTGCATGATCTGCGCGATTGGGAGGCCATCGCCTTGCGCGCGCTGACGGTGCATCCCGAATTCGACCGGCATCCGACGGTGGCGGACATGCTGGCTGCCCGGCCCGGCGATATCGGCTTTTCGCGGCTTGTCATGGCGTTGACGGATGCGGACTGGGCGGCGATCGCGCATGACTGCCGGCAGCCAAGTCGCGCGCACATTCCAGGTTAGGACACACGAATGAGTAATGCTTGTAGCGTATGCCAGGCGGGCGGCTTGCCGATTCTTCCCACGCGGTATGCGGTGGTGCCGGCGAGTTTTCCACAGGCCGACCTGAGCGACTTCAGTGGTGAACGCGTGACCGGCGTGGAGTTGGACGCGTCGCGCTACAAATACGTGACGCGCACGCTGCGGCAGGGGTTCCTGTACCTTTTCTATGAAAAAGGCCCGCAGGGGGCGAATTACTGGGAAGTCTATTCGGTAACCGCCGACGGCACGCTGTGGCGCTGCGACGATGCGGACAGCGCCCGGCTCGAACCCTCGATGAAATGTGCAAGCCAGGGGCACAACCCGCTTCGCATGCATTACATCGTCATCGAAAAGCCGGAGCAGTGCGGCACGGTATGGCTCGCCTACAGTGAACACAAATGGAGCCCTCAAACGCGCGCGCGCTATGCCACGCCCGCGCATCGCGCATCGCGGATGCAAGCGATCGAGCCTTCCGTTTGGGCCCAGGGCACCTGCGAGGCCAAGAACCATCAGTCCATCCTTGCCGTCGAATCGAATTTCAAGAAAATTCTGGAGTACGGGGACCATCAATTCAGCAGCTTGACCGGAGAGCCGCCCGCACTGCCATGCACGGGCTTTGATCGCGTGCGCGTCCTGAGCCGGGCGGACGGGTCTTACGATGAGGCGTTGTTGACGGAGCAATTCACGAAGACGCCTTGGTATCCCCGAAATCGGCCGGTGGGCGACCGAAAAGACCTGGTGCTTCAGCAGCTGCTGGCGCAGATGCTGGACAAGTGCGGCGACCCCACCATGGGCGTCAGCTACTGGCCGATGGCCTTGGCGCTCTGGGACGCCATCGGCATCGCCGACGAACTCAACGGTTACTGCAACGATGCGCTGGGCGCGATAGCCCGGTACGGCGAAGAGCGCGCGTTGGAGATCACGGCAATCAGCAATATCGAGGGTGCGAAGGCGGCGCTGGAAAGCAAGGCCGATGACGCGGCAAGGCGCACGGCCGAGGCCGTGCAGCTTGGCCAGCGCAGCGGAAGCCGGCACTACGAGGTGATGCGCCGCAATCAGATCATCAACCAGAATGTGCAGGATATGCCAGGCAAGCAGGCGCTTGCGGGCTTGGAGAACGAGCGCTCGAACGGTGTGATATCCAACGCCGAGTACCAGCGCCGCCGTGGCTTGTTGCTGGACCAGTACGTGCCGGCGGCGGGCAGGGCGCAGGCAGAGGCGGACTTCAACGCCTACGACGCCGAGATCGCGCTGGCGGACCGCACGCGCGACCAGAATCTGGAGAACTATCGCCAGGACCGCGTCCGGCAAGCCTGGGATCGCTACAACGACAATATCGATTGGGACAAGCTGCGGCGTTTCAAGGGAAACTACGACAGGTTCCAGGAGGCGGCGACGACGCTGGCAAACGCCAGGACGGTGGAACTGATCAAGTGGCTGGAGTGGGATCTTCTGTTCGATACGCTGGAGGACTACAGCGAAGACGTCGAAGACGATGGCCACGAGTTCATTGAAGTCGTCGCCGACATGACGGAAGGCATCGGCGCCAGCGAAGCGGGGGCGCGCTACCTGAAGACGCTGGTGGAAGTGCGGCGGGACGCCAGCGATCGAAGGTCGCTCTTCTGGCGGGCGGTGGCCGCGAACCAGAAAGCGCTTAAACCGCAGGTCACGGCCGCCGTGGATGAGGCCGTCAAGGGCAAGCAGACGCTGCTGTCCGTGGGCCTGGCGATTGTCGAACGAGCAACCAATAACCTGAAGACCTTTGCCGGCTACTACAAGCGAGCGGTTTCGCTGGTTGGCGAAAGCAATGCGCAGAAGTTGGGGCCCTTGCCGCGCGCGATGAAGAACGCGGGTGTCGACAAGCTGATGATGACGGCCGGGGACACGGTATTCCGTTGGCTGCGCCTGAACGGCCTGGGCGATTACGTTGGCGAGAAGATCATCCAGAATATATTCCTGATGTCCACGGGCATCAGCGACGCGGACGCCCTGGCGCTGGTGCGCCAACAGGCCCGCTACGACGGAGTGGCGCGCCAGGTCGCGCTGCAACGGTTGCGCACGGCACGCACATTCCTCGAGGCCAACGAGGCCATTGCGAAAGAGCCCGGCCACCAGGCCATGCGCGACATGTGGAGCAAGGTTCGGCCCGCGAACGGGCGCAATGGCGCGACCACCATGCGGATCACGGTCGTGGTCGGCTTGATTGAACTCGTGAATTTCACGAAGCTCATCGCGTCGACCGACAAGACGACCACGACGTATGCGAAGCTGATCGCATCGGCCGCCACGTTGAGCGCTGCCGTGATCGACATTGCGATCGTGCCGTATCAATTGGCCGGAAAGAAAGCCTTCGGGTTCCAGAAGTGGAAGCTGATGGGCGGCATGCTCGGGGCAGGGGCCTCGTTCATCACTGCGTCGATCGATTTCAACGAAGCGACCGAACGCAGGGAAAAGAAGCAATACAAGCTGATGGTGCTGGTCGGCATAAAATCAGCGCTTGGATTTACCGCCGCGGGCGCTGCGGTGATCACGGCGATCGCCACTTCCGCGCCCCTATTGAAGATCGTGGGCCGGCGCTTGGGGCTGAACGTCGTCGTGATCGCGGTGGACGGCATCGCCGCGCGGGTTGCCGTCGCATCCGTCGCCCGCGTGCTCGGTCTGCTGGTGGGCTGGGAAATCGCGGTGGTGCTGGTCGGTATACAGTTGCTGGCGTGGTACTTCACGCCCGACACCCTGGAAGAGTGGTGCGAAACCAGCGCTTTCGGCCGCCGGACTTTCGGCACGCCCGTGGACGACCCCAAGAAGCAGGAAGAAGGTTTCGTCGCCGCCCTGGCTGACGTGGTGTAAGGAATACGATGACCAAGGAATCGAACGATCCCCTCCGCAAGATCACGGGAACCATCAGCGGCCTGAGCAAGTCGCGCCGCAATCGGGATTTCGTCCTTAGCCAGATGGGCAAGGATGTTGGCGCGTCCGCCGTGTCGGCGGGCCTGGCAGACATGGGGGGCGCGGGGATCGCCATCGCCACGATGGACACTTCGGAAACAGCGGATTTCGTAGAGTTCGAGGTCAACGGCGAATCCGTGCGTGGCTGGTTCTGGCGGTTTCCATTTCAGGACGGCGATGCGGTCGATGTGGTGGCGGAACCCGACGGCCAAGCCTGGACGGCGTATGGCGTCCGGCGCGATGCCGATGCCCTGGTGGCGGTGTATCCCCATTGTATCGAGGGACGCCGGTCGCACTACCGGTCTACGTTCCGGTTCTGGGGCATTGTCGTCGCTGCGATTTTCATCTTCATGATGTGCCTGGATGCGGTGCTGGCGCTGTTCAAGGGCACGTTCAGCATCCAGAACCAGTTGGATGCCTATGGAATCTATGCCATGTATCTGCTGCCGGGCCTGGTGCTGGTGTTCGGCTTCCTGGCGTGGCGCGGGGGCCGCAAGACGGAAGGTTTCGCGCAGGTGGCCGAGACGATCTTCAAAGGCTTCGGCTGGGCCGATCCCGGCGGCATCAATTTGCGTGAAATATCCAGGAAAAAGCGCCGCGCAGGCGATGGGAAGGATTACGGCATGCGCTATTTCCGGTACTGAACCGGGCCGCGCGCAATGGACTTCACCGGTTTCATTTCAACGTTCCAGAACGACCGGCCACTGGGGGATTTCGATCGGCAGCATCGCCTGGCCCAGAAAGTGCGCCTGGATGTTCCGCTGCTGGCCCAGCATTGCGTCGTGACGATGAACGCCAATAGCCTGGTGTCGGTGGACCGCTGGTATGGATGGCGCGGCTTCGTGGCGTTGCTCGGCGCGATAGGGGTGGGCTTTGGGCTGGGGGGCATTCTGATGCTTGCCTGGATCCTGGTCGTAGATGACCTGCCCAACGAGAACGGCCTCTGGGAGGCGGTCTTCATCAGCATGGCGATGCTGGCCGCATTGGCGGCAGCCGGGGCCTGGTTGGCCGGCAAGGAAATGTTCCGCTGGACGCATTACCCCATCATGCTGGATCGCAAGCATCGCCAGGTGCACGTGTTTCGCCTGGACGGCACCGTATTGTCGGCGCCGTGGGACAAAATCTATTTCACGCTGGGAAAAGGTAAGGGACCGTTCGGTGCGTTCAACTGGGACATTCGCGGGCTGGTGCTGGACGATGACGGCCAGACCGTCCGCGAGACCTTCGCCTTCGCCATTGCCACCAGCCGGCAGGAGAACGCCTATTCCCATTGGGAATTCCTGCGCCGCTACATGGAGGAAGGGCCGCAGGCCGTGATCCAGGAGGTCACATTCTGCATGCCGGTGGACGGCAGGCGCGAGAGCTTCGCGTTCAGCAAGGAACGGGTCTTCGCCAACGACGCGCAAAGCCCCGCCCTGATGTACATCACGATGATCCCTTTCAACTGCCTGCACACCCTCATGCGGTGGGCGGTGATGCGGACCAGCCGGATTCCGGCGTTTCCCGCCGACATCGCAGCGTCGCTTTCGCCGGACCCCGGCGACCCGTACGTGCGCGACGCATCCATCAACCCCGAAGACCTGCGTTAGGCCCAGGCGCGCCTGCTGCGCTAGCGGCCCACGTGCTAGGCCTGCGCCGGACCGCGACCTGTGGCATGCTGCGGCCGATCCATTTTCCCGCGCGGCGACACCGTCCTGCCATGTCCACGTTCCTGCTCCGTGTTTGCGACTTTCTGCTGCTGGCCGCCGCCGCGGCGATCTTTGGCGCCTGCCTGACCTCGGTGCTGACCACCGACGCCTATGGCTGGGTGATTCCGGACGCGCCGTACGTCTATGAACCGCGCGACTTCTATGCCGACGCCGTGTTGGCGGGGCTGGCGGGCCTGCTGGCCTTGATCGCGGCCGAACGGGGAATGAAGGCGCCCCAGTCGGCCGCGTGGCGGGCCGGGGCGGGATTGGCCGCCGCGCTGGTCGCCGTGTACCTGGCGCCGCCTTCGCCGCAGGTTTTCGGCAATACCTGGGCGCCTGGCGAAGCGACGCGGGAACTCTTCCTGGGGCAGTGGCGGCTGGTGCTGCCGATCGCGCTGGGCGTGGCGGCGCTTCGGGCCGCCCTGTGGCGCCTGTCTGGCCGGCGGCTGCGCTAGGGGCAAGGGCCGGCGCTGAGCCGGCCGGCCACCCGGAAATCTCGCGAAATCGCCGGGATTTGCGCTAGGATTACCGCGCACATCCCGCCGCAGAGCATCCGCCCGCCTGGAGAACCCCGCATGACCTCGCTTGATTCGTTTGCCATCACCAAGAAGTGGCCCGCCGCCCACCCCGACCGCATCCAGCTGTATTCGCTGCCCACGCCCAACGGCGTGAAGGTCTCGATCCTGCTGGAAGAACTGGGCTTGCCCTACGAGCCGCACCGCGTCAGTTTCGACACGAAGGACCAGTTCACGCCCGAATTCCTGTCGATCAGTCCGAATAACAAGATTCCGGCCATCCTGGACCCCAATGGCCCGGACGGTAAACCGCTGGCGCTGTTCGAATCCGGCGCCATCCTCATTTACCTGGCCAGCAAGACGGGACGGTTCATTCCGGCTGACACCGCGGGGCGCTACGAGACGCTGCAATGGATCATGTTCCAGATGGGCGGTATCGGGCCCATGTTCGGCCAGTTGGGTTTCTTCCATACGTTCGCCGGCAAGGAATACGAAGACAAGCGTCCGCGCGACCGCTACGTGGCCGAGTCCAAGCGCCTGTTGGGCGTGCTGGACCAGCGCCTGCAAGGCCGCGATTGGGTGATGGGCGATGAATACACCATTGCCGACATCGCGATCCTGCCGTGGGTGCGCAACCTGGTCGGCTTCTACGGCGCCGGCGATCTGGTCGAGTTCTCGCAGTTCAAGAATGTGGCTCGGGTGCTCGAGGCCTTCGTCGCCCGCCCGGCCGTGGTGAAGGGCCTGACGATCCCGGCCGCATAACGGCGCGGACAAACAGCCGCCATGGAACTCCGCCAGCTGCGTTACTTCGTCCGCGTCGTTGAAGCGGGCAGCATCGGCCGCGCGGCCATGTCCCTGGGCATGGTCACGTCCGCGCTCAGCCAGCAGATCAGCCGGCTGGAAGGCGAGCTCTCGACCCGCCTGCTGCAACGCAGCGCCAGCGGCGTCGTGCCGACGGACGCCGGGCTGGCGTTCTTTCGGCAGGCCCAGCTTGCCTTGCGGCACGCCGACGATGCCGTGACGGCGGCCCAGCAGGCGCGGCTGGCCGGCCATGTCAGCGTAGGGCTGCCGTCGACCACGGCGGCCATCCTTGGCGCGCCCTTCCTGCAAGCCATGAACGAGCGCTATCCGGATATCCGCCTGCATCTGGTCGAGGCCCTGTCGGGTCACTTGGCCGACATGCTTAACGGCCGCCTGCTGGATCTGGCCATCGTGTTCCATGCCGAGTCCGCGCGGCGCTGGAGCATCATGCCGCTCCTGGATGAACCGCTGTACCTCTGTGCCCGGCGCGACATGCCGGGTGTGCCCGATGGCGACACGACGCGGCTGGACGCCATTGCCCATCTGCCGCTGGTGTTGCCCAGCGGCCGCCACGGCCTGCGCGCGCTGGTCAACAATGCCTTCCAGCAATTGGGGCAGACGCCGCGCGTGGTGGCGGAAGTCGACGGTCTGTCGTTGCTGATGGACGTGGTGCAGCTGGGCAATGCCGCCACCATCCAGCCCAGCTCGGCCACCGCGCGGATCGCGCCCGGGCAGTTGCACATGGCGCGCATTGACGACGCGCATCTGTTTCGCCCCAATCTGCTGGCCAGCCTGTCCGACGACGAACTCTCGCCCGCCGGGCTGGCGGCCCGGCTGGTGCTGGCGGACGTGTCGCGCACGCTGGCGCGCGACGGAAAATGGGCGGTCGTGGCCCTTCACGAATCGTGAACACCCGTTGACGCCCGCCTGATATCGCAACTGCCAGCCGCTGAGTACAGTCGCCCCATTGATTTGGGGACGATGGCATGGTGGACGTCTTGGTGGTGGGAGGGGGCAATGCGGCGCTGTGCGCGGCCCTGATGGCGCGCGAGGCCGGCGCAAGCGTGATGCTGCTTGAAGCCGCGCCACGGGAATGGCGCGGCGGGAATTCGCAGCACACGCGGAATCTGCGTTGCATGCACGATGCGCCGCAGGATGTGCTGACCGACGCCTATCCCGAAGAGGAATACTGGCAAGACCTGCTCAAGGTCACCGGCGGCTTGACCAACGAACATCTGGCGCGGCTGGTCATCCGCGAATCGTCGACGTGTCGCGACTGGATGCGCCGTCACGGCGTGAACTTCCAGCCGCCGCTGTCGGGCGCGCTGCACGTGGCGCGCACCAATGCGTTTTTCATGGGGGGCGGCAAGGCGCTGGTGAACGCCTATTACCGCAGCGCCGAGGCCTTGGGCGTGCAAATCCGCTATAACGCGCCGGTCGATGCGCTGGAGCTGGAGGCAGGGCGTTTCAAGGCGGCCCGCATCGGCGCGGAACGCATCGAGGCGCGCGCCTGCGTGCTGGCGGCCGGCGGCTTCGAATCCAACCGGGAATGGCTGCGCGAAGCGTGGGGCCAGAACGAGCGCGGCGAATGGCCGGCCGACAATTTCCTGATCCGCGGCACGCGCTTCAACATGGGCGTGCTGCTGAAGTTCATGCTGGATGCGGGCGCCGACAGCATTGGCGATCCGTCGCAATCGCATTGCGTGGCGATCGACGCGCGCGCGCCGCTGTACGACGGCGGAATCTGTACGCGCATCGACTGCGTGTCGCTGGGCGTGGTGGTCAACCGCGACGCCGTGCGCTTCTATGACGAAGGCGAAGATTTCTGGCCCAAACGCTACGCCATCTGGGGCCGCCTGACGGCCATGCAGCCCGGGCAGATCGCCTATTCCATCATCGACGCAAAGGCCATCGGGCGCTTCATGCCGCCCGTGTTTCCGGGCGTGCAGGCCAATACCCTGCCGGAGCTGGCCGCCAAGCTGGGCCTGGACCCGGCAACGTTCGAGAAAACCCTGCGCGACTACAACGCGTCCTGCCGCGTCGGCACGTTCGACCATACCGCGCTGGACGATTGCCATACCGAAGGCGTAACGCCCGCCAAGACCCACTGGGCCAGGCCGATCGATACCGCGCCGTTCTATGGCTATGCGCTGCGCCCGGGCATCACCTTCACCTACCTGGGCCTGAAGGTAGACGACACCGCCGCGGTCCGGTTCAACGATGTGCCCAGCGACAACCTGTTCGTTGCCGGCGAAATGATGGCCGGCAATGTGCTGGGTAAGGGCTACACGGCGGGGGTGGGCATGTCCATCGGCACCGCGTTCGGCCGTATTGCCGGCACCCGGGCCGCCGCCGCCGCGCGCGCCCAGACCCTTGCGAAGAGCACGATATGAAGCAGCTTGAAGCCCTGGCTCGCGAAGCGCAGTCGTTTTCCACCCCGCATGCCGAGGCCACGCCCGCCATGGCCGAGCAGCCGGTGCGCTGGCTCGGCAAGCAGGCAACGCCCCAGGCCGATCTTCTGACCGCCGACGAGACGGAAGTTGCCCGCGTCATGCAGATCTGCAACGCCTGTCGCTATTGCGAGGGGTTCTGCGCGGTGTTCCCGGCGATGACGCGCCGACTGGAATTCGGCAAGGCCGACTTGAACTACCTGGCCAATCTTTGCCACAACTGTGGCGCCTGCTTGCACGCCTGTCAGTATGCGCCGCCGCATGAATTCGCGGTGAATGTGCCGCAGTCGATGGCCCGCGTTCGCATGCAGACCTATACCGACTACGCCTGGCCCGCCGCGCTGGGCACGCTGTACAAGCGCAACGGCCTGGCCTTGTCCCTGGCCACGGCCGGCGGGCTGGCGCTGTTCCTGGTGCTGGCGGTGCTGATGGCGGGCGGCTTGTTCCACGAACCAATGGCCGGCAACTTCTACGCGGTGTTCCCCCACAACACGCTGGCGCTGATGTTCGGCGTGGTGTTTGGGTTTTCGATGCTGGCGCTTGGGGTGGGCGTTACGCGCTTCTGGCGCAACGTCAGCCCGGGGGCGGCCTCGGGCGCGGCGGTGGCGGAAGCGGCGCACGACGCGTTGCGCCTGCGCTATCTGGACGGCGGGCACGGCAAGGGCTGCAACAACGCGGACGACGCTTTCACGCTGTGGCGCCGCCGCTTCCACCACTTCACGTTCTACGGCTTCATGCTGTGCTTTGCCGCCACTTGCGTGGCCACGCTCTACCACTATCTGCTGGGCCAGCAGGCGCCCTATCCGTTGCTGAGCGCCCCGGTCCTGCTGGGCACGGCGGGCGGCATCGGCCTCTTGATCGGTCCGGCGGGGTTGCTGTGGTTGAACTTCAAGCGCCATCCGCAGCAAGGGGACGCGGCGCAAAAGCCGATGGACCGCGGCTTCATCATGCTGCTGTTCCTGACCAGCGCCACGGGCCTGGCGCTGCTTGCCGGACGCGATGGCAGTGCGATGGCGCTGTTGTTGGCGATCCACCTGGGCGTGGTGATGGCGCTGTTCCTGACGCTGCCTTACGGCAAGTTCGCGCACGGCATCTACCGGAGCGCGGCGTTGCTGAAGTGGTCCATCGAAAAGCGCCAGCCCAACAAACTGCAACTCGGATCCGACTAAGCGGAGCCGTCCATCGCGGGCATGACGGCGCCTCTTGAAAGCGCCGCATTCGAATACAAACCAGGAGACATTCATGTTCCGTACCCGACTGCTGGCGCGCGTTGCGCTGGCTGCCTGTCTGGCGCCGGCTCTGCCGGCCGCGCAGGCGCAAACCTTCCCCGTCAAGCCGATCACCGTGGTGGTGCCGCATTCGGCCGGGGGCACCTCCGATATTCTGGCGCGCACGATCGCGGCCGAAGCCGCCAAGACCTTGGGCCAGACCATCGTCATCGACAACAAGGGCGGTGCCAATGGCACCATCGCCGCCAAGCAGGTAGCCTCGTCCGCACCGGACGGCTACACGCTGCTGCTGGCCACCGCCAGCACGCACGGCATCAATCCATCCCTGTATTCGCGTATCTCTTACGATGCGGTGAAGGACTTCACGCCCGTGACGCTGCTGGCGACCGTGCCGAACGTGCTGGTCATCGGCCCCAACGTGAAGGCAACCAGCGTCAAGGAATTGATCGCCTACATCCAGTCGCAGGGCGACAAGATCAACATGGGGTCGGCGGGTGCCGGCACACCGGGCCATCTGGCCGGCGAGATGTTCAAGAGCGCCGCCAAGCTGCAATTCACGCACGTTCCCTACAAGGGCGGCAGCCCGGCCATTACCGACCTGATTGGCGGCCAGATCGATTTCATGTTCACCACCATCCCCGGCGTGTTGCCGCACGTGAAGGCAGGTACCTTGCGCGCGCTTGCGGTGACCTCGCCCGAGCGTTCGCCGGCGATGCCGGACGTGCCGACGATGGCGGAATCCGGCCTGCCGGGTTTCCAGGCGGTATCGTGGCATGGCATCGTCGCGCCGGCCGGCACGCCGGATGCGGTGGTGGCCACGCTGAATACGGCGCTAAGCAAGGCGCTGGCCGCACCTGCGGTCAAACAGCGCCTGATGGAAGAGGGCGCGCAAGCGTCCAGCGTGAACACCGCGGCGTTCGGTACGTTCATCCAGTCCGAAATCGCCACGTGGGCGCAAGCCGTCAAGAACTCGGGCGCGACGGCGAATTGAGGCTCCGCGACAGGCGGCCCCTCGCCGGGCTGCCTGCCACCGCATGCTAGGATTCCCGGCATGTTGACGACCCTGCTGTTCTCGCTGCTGGCGGCTGTTCCGGGCAATGCCGCCACCTTTGATCTAACTTGCTACTACGCCCGCAAGGACACCGGTGGAATGCTCGAATCCGCCGAACATTGCGCGCGCCTGGACGGCGATGCGCTGGTGCTCCGGCCCGAGATCCTGCGGTCGATGGACTTCAACCTCGACGGACTGTCGCCGCTGCTTGCGCACCAGTCCTGGCATTGGGTGCGGCCCGATGGCAAGTCGGTGCCGGTGCTGACCTACGATAATTCCGCCGATGATTTCGAAGCCGGCCTGACGCGCGGCCCGTGGTCTGGCGGCATGGCCTATTACGACACCGCGCTGAATCGCGTGCTGGCCACGCCCTACGAATGGGTCGACCGGTTCAGCGGCGGGCTGGCCGTGGTGTGCGAAGGCTGCCGCAAGGCGTTCACGCCGGATGGCGAACACAGCTTCATGACGGGCGGCGAGTGGGGCGCGATCGACCGCCAGGGCAGATTGGTGCTGCCCCTGCGGCCGGATGCGGCCTCGTTGCTGCGCGAGGTCGAGGTGGCACGCGCCGCCTCTGCGCCCACCGCGCGATAGGCGCGCCGTGGAACACCGGGTTGGCGTTCTATCCGCCGGTCGGTGTTACCGCGCCTTATACGCGTCGCACAGCGCCAGATACTCGTCGCCGTCGATCTCCAGCGCCATCGCCGAAATCAGCACGCGCTTCCTGTCCGGCAGGGACGTCTTCAACTGGATCTGCTTGGCGGTCGGAATGCCCACGTAGTTCTGGTTGACGTAGGTGTTCTCGGTGATGGCGCCCCACGGAATGACGGTGCCGTCCGTCAGTTTCAGGCCGTCGCGGGTGAACGTGATGACCGGCGTGGCGGGGCCGAACGCGCGCTTCAGGCATTTGACGACCAGCCAGATGGCGATGGCGGTGATGGCGCCGAAGAACGCCATCCCGCCGGTGTTGCCGCGCGCATTCAACGTCAATGCGCCGAAGGCCAGTGTGGCCAGCAACCACACGACGGCGCCAGCGATCAGGCGATTGCGAGAAAAGTACACCGGTCGATCCGCAAGCGTTTCGGATTGCCGGGCGGTAGAGCTGTAGATTTCCATGTCGAGGCTACGAAAGAAGATGATGGGATGCGTGGCCGGCGCAACGCCGGCAAGCACGTTGGCTTATGCGCCGGGCAGGTACTGGCGCAGACAGGCCAGCATGACCGGTTCGTTGACGATCTTGGAACGGTCGATCTTGTGCGTCTTGCCGCGCGCGACGATGATCAGCGTCTCGTCGGTTTCCATGCCTTCACTGTCGGACTGCGTGCGGATGGAATCGATGGCGGCCCACGGAATCAATTGGCCCTTGTAGGTCAGTCCCGAAGCGTTCATGGACAGCGGGCCGAAGCCGACGGTGTCCTGGGCCTGCAGCCGGCGCAGCGTGACGGCCTCCAGATTGCCGCCGATCGATTCTTCAAGTTGGTCGGCCAGCCCGTAGCCGTCTTCCCAGATCGCCAGGCGGATGCGCACGCGTTCGCCGGCGCGCGTGGTCAGCACCAGATGGTCGCGGTTGTGCTGATGGCGGATCGACGCCACATCGGCATAGGCCAGCTGGCGTGGGCCGATGTGCAGCGCGTGGCTGTCCAGCGTCAGTGCATCTGGCGCGCGCCACCAGGCCACCAGGTCCGATCCGCGCCACAGCAGATAGCCGACGGCCGGCAGCGTCAGGAAGAAGACCAGCCACATGGCGCGGTAGCGCAGCATCTCGATCAACAGGCTGCGAGGCAGCAGCCAGATGTCCAGCGCGGCCAGCAACTGGGCGCTGAACAGGTAAAGCAGGGCGAACGCGCCGGCGTAGCAGCCCAACGCATAGCGCGGCAAAACACGAGGATAAGAGGCGGTCATAGGCAAGGGGCCGCAACGCGGCACCGCTGGAAAATGAAAGGCCTCGAACTCTAATGGATGGCTGTGCTGGGCCCCGTTTCGATCTGTATCAAGAATCGGAATTTCATGTCCTGAACCTGTTAATCAGCTGACTCACGCACTGCCTAGCAGCTTGCCCAGCGTCGCCATCCCTTGCTCCAGGTCCACGCTCCACGGATGGCCGTGGTTCAGTCGCAGGAAATTCCCGAACGCCCCCGACGACGAGAACAACGGGCCGGGCGCGATGCTGATGCCATGGTCCAGCGCGGCGCGGTGAACCTTCAGCGTGTCGATGTGCGCCGGCAGTTCCACCCACACGAAATAGCCGCCGGACGGCCGCGTGGCGCGCGTGCCCTTCGGAAAGTAGCGGGCCACGGCTTGCAGCAGTTCGCCTTGCTGCAAGGCAAGCGCCTGGCGGAACTGGCGCAGATGGCGGTCGAAGCCGCCCTTTTCCAGATAGGCCGCGATGGCGGCTTGCGTGGGCGCGGCGGTCGCCAGGCTGGTGGTCAGCTTGTTGCGCATGATCTTGCGCGTGTAGCGCCCGGCCGCCACCCAGCCCACGCGATACCCCGGCGCCAGCGTCTTCGAAAACGACGAGCAGTGCATCACGATGCCTTCTTTGTCGAAGGCCTTGGCCGGACGTGGCCGCGTTTCGCCGAAGTAGAGTTCGCCGTAGACGTCGTCTTCGATCAGGGCCACGCCGTGCCGGGTCAGCAGCTTGACCAGCGCCTCTTTCTTGCCGTCGGGCATCAGGCTTCCCAGCGGATTCTGGAAGGTCGTCATCAGCCAGCAGGCGCGCGGCCGATGTCGCAGAATGGCCTGTTCCAGCGCTTGCAGGTCGATGCCTTCGCGCGGATGCGTCGCCACTTCAATGGCGTGCAGCTGATTGCGTTCCAGCGATTGCAGCGCGGCGTAGAACGTGGGGGATTCGACGATCACCGCGTCGCCCGGGTTCGTGACCGCGGCCAGGCTCAGGTTCAACGCGTCCAGCGCGCCGTTGGTGATGATGATGTCGTCGACCGGCACGGACACGCCGTCCGCCAGATAGCGCAGCGCGATGGCGCGTCGCAGCGCGGCGTCGCCGGGACTGAGGTCGTCGATGGACCCCCACGGATCCAGCCGCTGCACGGTGGACGCCATGAATTTGGCCAAGCGTCCGTAGGGCAGCAGCGACGGGCTGGGGAAGGCCGAGCCGAAGGGGACCATGTCGCGGCGCAAGGTGGCGTTCAGCACCTGCAGCACGTTGTCGCTGACATCCACCGGGTGGCGGCCCGCGCTGGCGGTTGACAGGGCGTCGGGTTCGGGCAGGGCGCCATGCGGGTCGCGCAGGACGTAATAGCCGGAGCGGTCCCGCGCCCGGATCAGCCCGCGCGCCTCCAGCAGGTAATAGGCCTTGAACACCGTCGACGGGCTGACCCCACGGCTGGTGCTGGTTTGCCGCACGGAGGGCAAGCGGTCACCCACTTGCAGCAGCCCCGATCGGATCGAGGCGGTGATGTCTTCTGTCAGGCGTTCATAGCGCTTCATGAAAGCTCCGTTTCTTTGTGGCCGTGTTCATGGGAATCAGAGCGACATCCCGATAGCGCGCATGACAAGGCGCAGCGCGTAGGCGGTCACGCCAAGCGCGGCCACGCTGGCTGCCCAGATCGCCGCCAGCCACAGCAGGCGGCTGCGCCACGACGGCGCGGGGGCGGGGCGGTTCATCGCGTTCATCAGTGGAACTCCTCGCCGGTACGGACCTTGCCGCGAAAAACGTAGTACGACCAGGCGGTGTACATCAGGATAATGGGAATGATCAGCAAGGCTCCCACCAATGCGAAGCCCAGGCTTTGCGGTGGCGCAGACGCCGCCCAGATCGATACGTCGGGCGGGATGATCGCGGGCCAGATGCTGATGCCCAACCCGCTGTAGGCCAGGAACACCAGGCACAGCGACAGCAGGAACGGGCCAGCGGCAGGCAGCTTGCGCACGCGGCGGATCAGGTCGAAGCCGGCCGCCGCCACCAGAAGCGGAACCGGGAAGAACCAGAACATGTTCGGCAGGCTGAACCACCGCTGCGCGATCTGTGGCTGCGCCAGCGGCGTCCAGACGCTAAGCACGGCGATCACGGCCAGCAGCGCCAGCGTCAGCGGCCGGGCGATATCGCACATGTGGCGGTGCAACCGGCCTTCGGTCTTCATGATCAGCCAGGTGCAGCCCAGCAGCGCGTACCCCGCCAGCAAACCCACGCCCGTGAATATCGAAAACGGACTGATCCAGTCCCACGCGCCGCCGTGGTACGCGCGATCAACCACCGGGATGCCCTCGATGTAGGCGCCCAGCGTCACGCCTTGGAAGAACGTGGCGCAGACGGAACCGAACACGAACGCGCGGTCCCACCAGGCGCGGTGATGTTCGTCTGCCTTGAAGCGGAATTCGAAGGCCACGCCGCGGAAGATCAGGCCCAGCAACATGAAGACCAGCGGCAGGTGCAGCGCGCTGAGAATGACGGAATAGGCCAACGGAAATGCCGCCATCAGGCCGGCGCCGCCCAGCACCAGCCAGGTCTCGTTGCCGTCCCACACCGGCGCCACCGTGTTGACCATGACATCGCGTTCATCGCGGTCGCGGATCAGTGGGAAAAGAATGCCGATGCCCAGGTCGAAGCCGTCCATCACCACATACATCATCACGCCGAACAGGATGATGACGGCCCATATCAGTGCAAGATCGATGCCCATGGCCTCAGACTCCTGATTGCGTGCGTTGCGCGAGCTGGGCGCCCGCCAGGGTGGATGCGGCGGACAACGGCCGAGACGGTTGGCGCGGTTCGCCCGGCCCGCCGGACAGCGGCGCGTGGCCGGGCGCGGGGCTGGGACCCATGCGGATCAGCCGCAGCATGTAGGACACGCCGGCGCCGAACACCAGCAGGTACACGACCACGAACAACGTCAGCGTCAGTGTCAGTTCGCCCAGCCCGTGGGGGGTAGCCGCGTCCGCCGTGCGCATCACGCCATAGACGATCCAGGGCTGGCGGCCGATCTCGGTGACATACCAGCCGGCCAGCATCGCCACGATGCCAGACGGTCCCATCCACAGCGCAAAGCGTTGCAGCGCGCGCGATTCATACAGCCGGCCGCGCCAGCGAGTCCACAGCGCCCAGCCCGCCAGCAGGATCATCAGCGTGCCAAGCCCGGCCATGACGCGGAACGACCAGAACACCACGGTCGCGTTCGGCCGGTCTTCGGGCGGATACGACTTCAAACCGGGGAACTGGCCGTCCCAGCTGTGCGTGAGGATCAGGCTGCCCAGGCGCGGCACGTTCACCGCGTATCGCGTTTCCTCGCGCTCCATGTCGGGAATGCCGAAGAGCGTCAGCGGCACGCCCGCGTCCGGCTCGTTTTCCCAATGGCCTTCGATGGCCGCGATCTTGGCGGGCTGGTGCTTCAGCGTGTTCAAGCCGTGGATGTCGCCCACCACGGCTTGCAGCGGCGCGACCAGCAGCAGCATGCCCATTGCCATCGCGAACATCTTCTTCACGGCCGGGCTGCGGTCGCCGCGCAGCAGGTGCCACGCGCCGGACGCGCCTACCATCAGCGCGGTGGCCAGGAAGGCGGCGATGCCCATGTGCGCCAGGCGGTAGGGGAAGGACGGATTGAAGATCACGGCCAGCCAATCGGTGGGCACCACGCGGCCGTCCAGGATTTCGTAGCCCGCGGGCGTCTGCATCCAGCTGTTGGACGCCAGGATCCAGGTGGCCGACACCAGCGTGCCCAGCGCCACCATGATGGTCGAGAAAAAGTGCAGGCCGGGGCCCACGCGCGACCAGCCGAACAGCATCACGCCCAGGAACCCGGCTTCCAGAAAGAAGGCGGTCAGCACTTCGTAGGCCAGGAGCGGCCCCGTGACGCTGCCCGCAAAATCGGAAAAGAAGCTCCAGTTGGTGCCGAACTGATAAGCCATCACCAGACCGGACACGACGCCCATGCCGAAGTTGACGGCGAAGATCTTGGTCCAGAAATGGTAAAGGTCGCGATAGACGGTTTTTTGCGTTTTCAGCCACAGACCTTCCAGCACGGCCAGATAACTGGCCAGCCCGATGGTGATCGCGGGGAAAACGATGTGGAAAGAAATGGTGAAGCCGAACTGTATTCGGGCAAGCAATAGCGCGTCGCTATCCATAGCGGTCTTCCTGACTTCGTCGCCGGCGCGGGCAACCGTCACAAGACGGCATGCGCAGGCGGGTGTTGAACCTACCGCACGAAGTTAGGATATGGAGACTGCTTAGTACAGATTCAGAAAACGCTTAAAAAAGCGGATCAGTTGTATGAAATGCAGGCGGTTTCACGACCCGCCATAGGGGAAAAGCCATCAGTTCAGATGCGATGCGGGGTTGCGAGTTACAAAAAAAGCAGTACAGGCGCTGCGGGTGCGTCCCCTGATCCGCAGGCCGGGACGCACGGCTCAGGGCGCAGGCCTGACGGCCAGCGGCGCGGCGGGCAGCCGTTGCGCGCGCTGACTTAACCAGACGCTGGCCACCACGATCGCCATGCCGGCCATTTGCGCGGCGCTCAGGCTTTGACCCAATATGCTCCAGCCCAACAACACTGCGGATATCGGGCTGAGAAACCCCAGCGACGACACCACCGCGGGTTCCAACCTGGATACGCCACGGAACCACAGCACGTAGGTCAACGCGGCGCCGATCAGCCCCAGATACGCCAGGCCCGTCACGTTCAAGGCGGTAAGCGGCGGCAACGCGGGCTCGGCCAGCAACGCCACCGGCAACAGCAGGATCCCGCCCGCGGACAACTGCCAGGATGTGAATGTCAACGCCGACACAGGAGGCTGCCAACGCCGGCTTAGCACGGTGCCCAACGCCATCGATGCCGCGCTGGCCAAGCCGGCGGCAATGCCCACCGGATCCAAGGCCGCCCTGGGCGTCAGGACCAGCAGCGCCACGCCAGCCAGACCGGTGATCGCTGCAACCACGGACAGGCTGCGGATGGGCGAACCCAGCAGCGCGCGGGCCAGCAGGATCACCCCCAGCGGCTGAAGCGCGCCCAATGTGGCCGCCACGCCGCCGGGCAGGCGGTACGCGGCAACGAACAACAGCGCCCAGAACACCGAAAAATTCAGCGCGCCCAGGATGAAGGCGCGCAGCCACCAGATGCCGTGCGGCAACTGACGCACCGCCAGCAGCAGCAGGATGCCCGCGGGCAGCGCGCGCAGCATGGCGACGGTCAACGGATAGTCCGCAGGCAGCATCAAGGTGGTGACGACGTAGGTGCTGCCCCAGATGGCGGGCGCCAGCGCGGTCAGCAGAAGGTCGGAACTGCGGCTCATGGGAGTGTCCAGTCGTTAAGGGGGCGGCGCCGTTTTTCGCGTTGCCGGATCCATTCCCACAGGCTAATTGAATCCGGTCGATACGATAATATCCATTCCAATCGCAATATCATTCACTGATGGTGAATAATCAATGGATCATCTGACGGCATTGAAGGTGTTCCGGCAGGTCGTGGAACAAGGCGGCTTCGCGTCGGCATCGCGCCAGTTGGGCTTGTCGCCCGCCGCAGTCAGCAAGAACATTGCCGAACTTGAACGCCATGTGGCCGCAAGGTTGCTGAATCGCACGACCCGGCGCATGAGCCTTACCGAAGCGGGCACGCGCTATTACGAGCAGGTCGCGCGCATTCTGGATGACCTGCAAGAGGCCGAGCGGTCGCTGGGGCCTCTGCAGAGTGAGCCTTCAGGCACCTTGCGCGTCAGTGCACCCATGTCGCTCAGCCTGCTTCGCATCTGTCCCGCCATTCCGGCATTCCTGGAACGCTATCCCCAGGTGTCGCTGGACCTGAATCTGGAAGACCGGCGCGTCGATATCGTCAAAGAAGGATTCGATCTGGCGATCCGGGGCACCGATCGCCTGGAAGATTCCAGCCTGGTCGCCCGCAAGCTGATGACGCTGGACCACGTGCTGTGCGCGGCTCCGTCCTACTTCCGGCGCGTGGGCATGCCGGCTTCGCCCGAGGCCGTGCGCACCATGGAACGGGTGCAGTTCACGTTGTCCGGCCATGCGGATGAATGGGTGTTCACGCGGGCGGGGCAGACACAGCGCGTGCCGGTTCGGGGGCGCTACAAGGTCAGTTCCAGCCTGGCGGTGCGCGATGCGCTGCGGGCAGGGTTCGGGGTCAGCCTGGTGCCGCTGGTGTATGTGCAGGGTGACCTGGACAGCGGCGCGCTGCAAGCCGCGCTGCCAGATTGGCGGCCCGTCGAAACCTATGTCTATGCGGTTTATCCGTCGCGCCGCCACATGGTGGCAAAGGTGCGGGCCTTTGTGGATTTCCTGCTTGAAGAACTGGGCGCGCAGCCTGCTTGACCGCCGCGCGCCGTCCGGGCGTCAGTCCATGTGCTGGCCGCCGTTCATGGCCACATTGCTGCCGGTCATGAAGCCCGCCGCATCGCTGCAGATGAAGGCGACCAAGGCTGCGACTTCCTCCGGCTGGCCCAATCGGCCGACCGGGATCTGCGGCAGGATTTTCTCCTTCAAGACCGCTTCGGGCACCACCCGCACCATCCGCGTGTCCAGATAGCCGGGCGACACGGTGTTGACCGTGACCCCCTTGCTGGCAAGTTCCAGCGCCAGCGATTTGGTAAATCCGTGCATGCCGGCCTTCGACGCCGCGTAGTTGGTCTGCCCGAACGCGCCCTTGCTGCCGTTCACGGACGAAATGTTCACGATACGGCCCCATCCTCGGTCCGCCATGCCGCCGCACAACGGTTGCGTCATGTTGAACATCGAATCCAGGTTGCTGCGCAGGACTTCCGACCAGTTCTCGAAACTCATTTTTCGCAGGCGGGCGTCTCGGGTGATGCCGGCGTTATTGACCAGGATGTCGATCTGGCGGCCGTCGCGTTCCAGGCGGCTCATCAGTGACTGGCATGAGGCGTAGTCGCCCACGTCCACCTGGTAAAGGGCAAAGTGGCGCCCGTTGGCCGCTTCTTCGTCGGCCCATGCCCGCGTTGCGTCTTCGCTGGCATGGTAGGTGACGATGACGTCATGGCCCGCGTCGCACAGCGCCCGCGCGATGGCCCGGCCCAAGCCGCCACCGCCGGTGACCAGCGCCGTGCGCTTAGCCGTCATGGCGGTCGCCCGGTTGGCTCGCATCGCGCATCGCGGAACATGCCGCCGCCATCTGGTTCGACATCGTGGACCACATCTGCGTCAGGGGCGATGCGTCGACCGCCATGCCGGCGCCGGTGGCGCTTTTGAACCAGCCGCTCATGGCTTCGCCCAAGCCGGCGGCCATGGCCGCCTGTTCTTCCAGCGCGGCGTGGGTGATGGCCTGGCTGGCTTCCAGTTGGCACTGCCATTGCTTGCGGGTGATTTCGCCCAGGGCCGGAGCGATTTCGTGCCAGTCTCCACCGGGGTTCAGCGGGCCGAGGGTGGCCAGATAGCGGGCGGCGTTGTCATCGGCCAGGCGGCGGCCAAGCGTCATCCAGCGTTCCTGGCTTTCTTGCGCAAGCTGGGCCAGCCGTTGGTAGTAGGCGGCGTTGGCGCCGGCGATTCCTGGGGTCGTGGGGGCAGTAGTCTTCTTCATCATCCGTCCTTTTAAAAGAGTGGTAAGGGGAAACGAATCAGCCCTCAAGCCGTCTGGCCCAAGGTCTTGCGAATATGCGCCGCCGTGAAGTCGCCCGGGGGGCGTAGCGAACTACGAGCGTCAACAATAGCCCAGCCAAGGGCGGTACGGCCAGCCCCGGCCCCTTTCATTGTGGACGCCGCTGCCCATGCGTTCCTTGACGCGGGTCAAGCCGGCCCGGCGTCTTGACGCTGGATCGCGCATGGTGTCCTATCCATCCAGGGAGTCATTCCACAATGACGGAATTTCCAGCGAGGCACTATTGTCGACATCAGGAATGACGGTTCGGGTGCCATCATGGCGCTATCTGCCGGTGGCGTTCGCCCTGGTCGTTCCCGTTTTGCTGTGCGTGGCCTGGACATGGCTGCATGCCAAGAACGAACAGCGCCATGCGGCCGAAGCCGCGGCAAAGATCGTCCGCGTCCAGGTCGAGAACATCCTTTCGCAGGCCTGGTCCCTGCTGGACCGGGTGGCGGAACTGACGCCCCAGCCTTGCTCCGCCGTGCTGCCGTCGCTGCAACGCTGGAGCGCGCTGAATCCGTACTTCCGCGCGCTGGTCCTGGCCAACAGCGATCACATCTATTGTTCGTCCGTGATCGGCACCGTCGATTTCTCCATTGGAGATTTCCGCAAATGGCCCATCAAGGGCACACCCGACCGCTGGCTTTTCTCGGTGGCGGGCACGCCGTTGGCGCCGGATCGGCCGGCGATCCTGCTGGGCAAGCCGGGCGCGCCGGGATATAGCGGCGCGGTCGCCGTGGATGGCCGCTACATACTGGACTTGCTGAACGCCGTCGCGACGCTGGGCGATTACCGACTGGAGCTCACGGTGGGGGACGGCGCCCCGATTCGCAGCGAGTCCGGCAATGGCGCAACCGGCCCCGCCGGACTCGTGTACGAGGAAGTCACGCGCAACAGCGGCCGCGTGGCGCTGTCCATCAATGTCAAGGCGCCGTCGGAAAGCGTGGTCACCGCATGGCAGCAACTGATGTTGAGCTACTTGCCCGCAGCCATGCTGATCGGCGCGGGGCTGGCCGTCGCCGCCTACCGCCTGCAAGTGAACCGCCTGTCGTTCAAAGAGCAGTTGCGGCGCGCCATGCTGGCCGACGAATTCCAGGTGTACTACCAGCCGGTATATGGCCAACAGACAGGCCAATGCGAGGGCGTCGAGGCGCTGATGCGCTGGAACCGCCCAGGCGTGGGATTCGTGCGGCCAGACATCTTCATCGCGGCCGCCGAGGCCGAGGACATGATCATTCCGTTGACGCGGCATCTACTGCGGCTGATCGAACGCGACCTGCAAACCTGGAACACGCCGCCAGACTTCCATGTGGGCGTGAACCTGGCGCCCGAGCATCTGTCCAGCAGCGGGCTGGTCGCTGAAATCCAGGCCTTTCGCGCCAACGTCGCGGCGCGGCGGCCGCTGATCGTGCTGGAAATCACCGAGCGCAGCCTGATCTCGGACAACGGTCAGGCGCGCCGCAACATCGATGCATTGCGCGCCGAGGGCGTGCGGGTGGCTATCGACGATTTTGGTACGGGCCACTGTTCGCTGTCGTATCTGCAGAAGTTCCCGGTGGATTACCTGAAGATCGACAAGGGCTTCGTGCACGCCATCCAGCCCACGGGCGAAGAGGCGCCGGTGCTTGACGTCATCATTACGCTGTCGCACCGGCTGAACATGGCGGTCGTGGCGGAAGGCGTTGAAACGCAAGTGCAATTCGATTACCTGACCTCGCGTGGCGTGGCCTTCATACAGGGCTATCTGTTTGCCCGGCCGATGCCCTCGGCGGAATTCCTGCGTTGGTACGCGAGGCACTCGCCGCCGGGTTCCCAGCCCGCCTGAACTGGCCTGGTCCAGTCAGGACGGCTTGGGCGCTGTCGCGGCTTTGGCGAAGAACAGGTCCGTGATGGCCTGGCTGTCCATGGGCTCGCCATTGATGGCGCGGGTCAGCAGTTCGGCGCCCAGCAACTGCACCGAGAAGACCATGTCCGGCTGCACGCGCCGGATCTTTTCCAGATGCTTGCTGGTGTTGACCAGCGCAACCGTCTTGGCGCCGCTGTCGCCGGTGGCTTCTTTGGCCGCCAGCACGATGAATGCGTTCTCGGCATCGTCGGCGCGTAGCGCCAGCACGTAGCGCGCGCGCGTGACGCCCGCGGCGCGCAACACTTCCACGCTTGAGGGATCGCCTTCGATCAGGTCCGCCGCAGCCGGATATTCCTGCGGAGCGCCGGCGGGCACGATGACCGTGACCTCTTCGCCGCGGCGGCGCAAGCCGTCGTAGACGCTTAGCGCCAGCGGGGTCTCGCCTGCAATGATGATGTGATTTTTGCGCATGGCGGTGGAGAACCTGCCTTTGACCAGCCGCTTCAGATTTCCGCCGATCACCGGGCCGGCGATCGCGCTGATGGAAGTGGCGAAGACGGTGATGCCAAGAATGATAATCGACGCCGTGAACAGCCTGGCGGTGATGGTGTGCGGCGTGATGTCGCCATAGCCCACCGTGGACATGGACACAATCGAGAAATAGAACGCGGTGCCCGCGTCCAGGATGGGCGGATTGAATTCGTTGCCCAGGTATAGCGTGCCGAACACCGCGTAGATCAACAGCGATAGCACGCTGACCAGCGCGAACAGTGAACCCGCCGTGACGCTGGCGCGGTCGAAGCGCCGCCAGTAGACGATCAGCGCGATCACCAGCACCAGCGTATAGACGCCCAGTCCCGCGCGTCCGCCCTGGCCCAGGATGCCGAAGGTGCCGATGCCGATCAGCAGCACCAGCGAGAACGCCCATGCGATGCGGGCCTTCAATATGAGGCCCAGCGCAATGACCTGCAGGCCCACGCCCAGCACCAGGCGGGGAATCTCCAGCAGCCCCACCACGCGCATGACCTCATGCCAGTTGTCCAGCGCCAGCCAGAATGAGTATTCGCGGGCACGTACTTCGCGCAGCACGGGATGCATGAAGGCATATCCGTCCAGCGCCACAAGGATGGCCAGGCACCAGTTGGGCGGAAAGAACGCCAGCACTTTTCTGAAACGATGCCGCAAGGAGAGGTACGGAAGGGGCATTGGGGGCGTGTCCTTTTTCGCCATTTTAGGGCGGCAGGCACACCGCTCTGCTATATCTAATAGGTATAGAAGGCTATCAACAAAGAATTACTGCATTCAGGCCCGAAGTCCTAAACTTCTTCCATCACGCGGCTATCCAAGAGGAAAACCGCTGATACGGGCGATAAGCCCGCCAGTAGTCAGGGCGGGCCCGGACCCCGGGCGTTGATCACGTTGCAGCTTGCGCGGGGACTAGAGACCCCGCTCAGGTTCACGGTCGGACCGTGCGTGAGTAGTATGAGGCACGAATGTTGGAATCGCGTGATCCAGGTAGAAGGCATCAGTGCCGGCTGATGACTCCGGGTTCACGTGTTGTTTTAGCGCGGCGTCTTACCTCTCGGGGGCAGCGCCGCGTTTTTTTCGCCTGTCGCGCACGCGGGCACCATCGCCCGGTCATCGCGGCTGCGAATCGCCCCATGGGTGGCGATCCGCCTTATGTCGACGCGCTTGCGTCCGCCGTCTCGCGGCGCCAGTCCTCCAGCCCGTCCATGCGGCTGTCATCCCCCGTATCCCGATAGTCCAGGTCCAGCGTGATGTCCGCGGCGAACATGTAGCCCCAGCCATGCACGGCGCGGATCGGCAGCGTCATCTGATTGGCGGCGGCCTTGCGACGCAGGCGGCTGATCATCACGTCCACGAAGCGGCGGCGCGTGATGCCGCTATCAGCGTCTTCCGCGCCATCGGCATAGAAAGCGTCGCGGCTGATCTTGCGGTCGGGGGCGGCCACCAGGCGCGACAGGAAGTCGCGCTCGCCCGTCGTCAGGCCCAGGGTGCGGCCGCCGGGGTGGACCAGCGTCCAACCTTTATTGGCCAGCCGCCAGGTTTCCAGGGCGGGTTCTTCCGCGTGCGTGTCCGACGCGGCGTCCATGCCATCCAGCCCTACCGCACGGCGCACCAGCGCCTGCAGCACCGCCGCAAGTTCCAGTCCGCTCACGTCGGGCGGCAGGCAGGCGTCCGCGCCGCAGAGCAGGGTGCGGATGCGGCTTTCGGTATCGGCGAACGTGGCAATCGCCACAATGCCCAGGCCGCGGTCCACCGCGCGTAGCCGGACCGCGGCGTTGTGGATGTCGGGCAGCGGCGCTTCCAGCACGACTAATGGGCTGGGCCTGCGGGAGTACCGGTCATAGACATCCACCAGGTCGTAGCAACGGCGTACGCTGAAGCCCAGGTGGGACAGGGCGTCTTCCAGCCTGGCATGCCTGGCGTCGTCCTGCCCCAGGAAAATGACATCCAGCGTATTGTTCATTGATGCTTCCAATGAGGTGGCCCCGCCTGGGCGCGGCGCTTGAAAGCGAAGCGCGTCGGCCTCGGCAGTCCTGGCATAGCTTCCCTTTCTAAGCTGCGCGCCATGACGGGACCGTCTGGCGGTGTTGTTTGAATGTGGGCGGAGGGGCTGGACGCTTGTCCAGGTTCTGTGCGCTAGCGGCCAGCCTGACCGGGCCGGGATCCTGTCCGGCTGCGTGGCTGCGGCGTTATCGCCCCGGGCCGCCTGTGACTCGGCTCACATGGAAGTCACGCCCGTGTTTCATTTAAACACGGGCGTGTTTTTTTGTGAAGATACGTTTCTGTAGTTTCTGATGGTAACTTCGCGTCCTGGCCAAACTCCGTGCAAGCGGTGGGGCCGCTGTCGATTGAGGCTGCGGCGACGATAGATTATTTAGTATTAGCGATACATTATTTTCTATTTTTAATCCCGGATTGCCCATAAACTCGGGACGGATTTTTCTGGAATGGACGTCGGCCGCGACGGCGCAAGGAGTCCGCTGGCACCTTGGAAAGTCTTGGTAAGTCAATGGCAGGTATGGGTTTTTCCGGATTACGCCAAGAATGCCGCGCCCGCGCGGGTCAACGGGTAAAGCGCTTAAGCAGGTGAATATTGCGATTTATGGATTAGCCCGCAAATTGGGGTGTAGTCCGTTTATTTGGCGCCAGTATTGAGATGTTTTAATTAAATAAATAAATTCATATTAATGTCTCAGGTTGATCGATTGGACACGTTTAGCCATCGTCTGCGCAACGCAAGAGTGCTTCAGGGATGGACTCAAAAGGACTTGGCGGTCGCAAGCAACCTGTCGCAAAGCGCCATCGGCAACTACGAAAGCGGGCAACGCCAGCAACCCTCCAGCGATGCGCTCATCAAGTTGGCCCGCGCATTGCGGGTCAGCCCGATGTGGCTCAGCACCGGCGAGGGGCCGATGTTGAATTCCGGTTATTCCGGGCCAGCCGTCAATGTGGGCGATATCGCCCACCCGCCGGCCTGGCCGTTCGAATCTGTGTCGTACGCCACCTATTCGCGGTTGAGCTCGCAAGAAAAGCGGCAGATCGAACTGGTGCTTGCCGCCTATATCAAGGCGCGCGGTGAATAGAGCCCAACGCCTGGCCCGGTTGCGCGGGCCGTCGCGGGTTCGTCGCCGGAACCTTGTCGCCGCTTGGCGGGTCGCTGCGCAACCGGCTGCGTAAACGTTCCACCGGATCCGCGATCAAGCCGTTAAGCAGCGCTGAAAACGCGATGCAGCCCGTGACCACCAGCGCCGTAAAGAGCATGGGCTGATTCGTCTCGACGTCGTTCAGCAGCCAACTGAAGAACATGATCACCAGTGAATGGCAGATGTAGATCGGGTAGCTCAATTCCCCGATCGCCTTGTCCAGCCGGTGGCGCGACTGAAACAGGAACGCCAGCGGCAGCAGGGCTGCGAACAGCAGCACCGCCAGCGCATCGCGCACGTTGTGGTTCAGTCCGATCGAAAAGTGCAGCACGCAATAAACGACCAGCACGGCGGTGCCCGCTTCGGGTAGCCGAGGGATCCGCCGGGTCCAGGCTTTGCAGCGCGGCAGCAGCACTTGGTGGGACAGCGAGCCGACCAGAAACAGCGCAAGTTCCGTCGGGAAGAAGCGATAGGTCCAGGGGTCGGTCATGCCGATGCCGGTCGCTACAAGCACCGCGCGCAACGCCATCGATGCCACAAGCAGCGCCATCAGCCGGCGCGGGGAATGCAGCACGAAGGGAGCCACCAGGTAGAAGCTCATCTCCACGCCCAGCGTCCACGCCTGCGGCACCAGCAGCCCCTGATACAAGGGCACTTCACTGCGCGCGAAGTTGCCCGTAAACGCCAGCGCGCCATCTTCGATCCCGAAGAACATCAGCCAGTCCTGGCCCAGGATGAGCACGTTTGCCAGCGCCAGGAACAGCTCGGCGGAAAAGGGCAGGGCCTCGTAGATGCGAAAGAACGCGCCGCCGCTCAGCACGTGCGCCATCAGCGTCAGGGCCGCCACCGCCAGATAAATGGGGAAGAGCCGCAGGAAGCGATTGGCGTAGAACTTGCCAGTGGCTCCCTGATAGTTGTCCGTCGCCGTCAGGACAAATGAAATCAGGAAGCCGGAAATTACATAAAACAGCTGCACCGCAAGCCGGCCGCCGACCAAGTGATCGGCATAGCCGCCGCCCAGGTGGTCCAGCACCACTGATAGCGCCAATAACGTTCTTAAAAAGCCCATCGCCGTGTCTCCCCGTCGTTTTATTGTTGGCCCCATGGGCCGGACACCTGCGTCTGCGGTATGTATAAGACCGACGGCGTTTCTCCATGTTGCTGGGGTTTGCCGGACATGTGGTCTGCAACGATTCTGCGCGTCGCCCGGCAGTGCCGCCATGCGGCATTCGATGCAGGACCCTGCATCATCGGTGTGGATACCGGCCTGCCTTTGCTGCTTTTGGATACGGCTGTAGGGGGGAGGAAAGGACGTCCTGGCCTCGTGCCGGTTACAGTCGGGGATGTGATTTTTTTAGGAGTGCCATCCATGCTTACCCATTTGTCTTCGCGCGGCCGGGCGCTGTGCCTGAGCCTTCTGACTGTCGCATTGGCGGGTTGCGCGGGGTCCACAGGGGGCGCGCGTCCGGAAGGCGCCGCGGCGGCCAACGCGGCCAGCAGCGCGGATTCGTTGGCCCAGACCAGTTGGGAACTGGTGCGCTGGACGCAAGCCGGCGGCGCGTTGCGGGACATCCCGCATGGCGACAATGGCGAACCGGTGCGCCTGACGTTCCTGGCCCAGGGCAAGCAGTACCAGGTGAACGGCTTTTCGGGCTGCAATCGCTACATGGGTTCGTACAAGCTGGAAAGCGGCAAACTCTTCATCAATGCGCCGGCCTCGACCCGCATGGCTTGCCCGGCGCCTGAACGCGCCAAACTGGAAGCGGATTATCTGCGCGGCCTGACGGCCATCGATACCTTCACGCTGGATAACGGCGGGGCGCCGCGGCACCTGACGTTCAACCTGCGCGGCGGCGATGTCCTGGAATTCGAGCGGCGCCAGGATCCTCCCACGCCGTAACGCCTGGCGCGACGACGCGACGCCGCGGATAGCCGTTTCAGCGTGTTTTCGGGGTGAAAACAGGGTCGGGGCACGCCTACAATGGCGCTGCCCGATCCTGGCAGCCTAGCGCGGGGCCGGGCCTTTCCTTGCTGAGATTCCGGGAGACCCCCCATGCCCTTTACCGCTTCCTTGCGCTGGCTGGCGCCATGCCTGCTATCCATCGGCCTGGCCGCTTGCGCGTCCTCGCCGCAGCGCGCCGCCGACGGGCAGGATCCCCGTTACCAGCCCGCCTCGGCGTCGGACATCCTGGCGCAAACCAGCTGGGACCTGGCGCGGTGGACGCAGCCGGGCGGCGGATTGCGCACCATCCCGCATCCGTCCTCGGGGTCGCGGCCCCTGACCGTTACCTTCATCCACGACCGGGGCTCCCCGCGCATGTCCGGCTTCGCGGGATGCAACCAGTACAACGCGCCCTATACCGTGGCCAACGGCCAATTGATCGTGCAGGCGAATCCGGTGGCGACGATGATGGCCTGCGCTGCGCAGAACATGGCGCTGGAGCGCGCCTTCCTGGACGGCCTGACCCGCATCACCGCCACGTCGCTGGACAACACCAACAACCCGCAGCGCATGACGTGGGTGCTCAGCACGGGCGATACGCTGGACTTCGGCCGTCGCGTCGACCCGGTGGCGGGCGGCCAGGCGGGGCCGACCAAGCTGGTCTATGTGAATTCGGAGCGCGTGCCCTGCAACGCCGGCGCGGGCCGCACCCTGTGTTACCAGGTGCGCGATAGCGCCGCGCAGCCGTGGCAGTTCTGGTACGGGGACATCACCGGCTTCAATTTCCAGCCAGGCATCCGCTACCGCCTGCGCGTGGTCGAGGTCGCCGACCCGAATCCGCCAGCCAACGGTTCGTCCATGCGCTGGGTGCTGGACGCCGTGATCGAGCAGGAAATCGTTAATCGTTGAGCCGGATCAAGGCGGGCGGGAGGCGGCGCAACGCGCCCACCGATTACTATTACGGGCTTCGCCGTCCGCTTTTCTTCGCTTTGCCATGACTTCCGTCGTCAATATCGCCGCCTACAAATTCGTTTCGCTGGACTCGCTGCCCGACCTGCGTGCCCGCCTGCTGGCTTTGGCCGGCGACGCCGCGCTCAAGGGCACCATCCTGTTGGCCGAAGAGGGCATCAACCTGTTCCTGGCCGGTTCGGCCGAGGGCATCGACCACTTTCTGCAAACGCTGCGCGCAGACGCACGTTTCGCCGACCTTGAGGTCAAGTTCAGCCACAGCGTAGACGTGCCATTCCGCAAGCTGCTGGTGAAGATCAAGCGCGAGATCATCCGCATGGATCACCCCACGATCCGGCCCGAGGCCGGCCGTGCGCCGGGCGTGGACGCGCAGACGCTGGCCCGCTGGCTGGCCCACGGCATGGACGATGCCGGCCGCCCCGTCGTGATGCTGGACACCCGCAACGCGTTCGAAGTGGATGAAGGCACGTTTAAAAACGCGATCGATTGGCGCATCGACCGCTTCACGCAATTCCCCGCCGCAGTCCAGGCGCACCGCGCCGAACTCGAAGGCAAGACCGTCGTCAGCTTCTGCACGGGCGGCATCCGCTGCGAGAAAGCAGCCATCTACATGAACGAAGCCGGCATTCAGAACGTGTATCAGCTGGACGGCGGCATCCTGAAGTACTTCGAGGAGACCGGCGGGCCGGGCTACGAAGGCAAGTGCTTCGTGTTCGACGAGCGGCATTCGCTGGACCCGGGGTTGGCGCCCAGCAAGGCTTAAGTCCGGTCGCACAACAAAAAGCCCACCAATTTCTTGGTGGGCTTTGTACTTGCGGGTCGGGTTGCGCGATCAGCGCACGCGCATGCCGGGCTTGGCGCCCGGGAACGGTTCCAGCACGTAGATGCCGGCGTCCACGGCTTCGTCAGCGTGGCTGGCCGCCAGCACCATGCCTTCGGATACGCCGAATTTCATCTTGCGCGGGGCCAGGTTGGCCACCATGACGGTCAGTTTGCCGATCAGGTCTTCGGGCTTGTAGGCAGACTTGATGCCCGAGAACACGTTGCGGTGGCGGCCTTCGCCCACGTCGAGCGTCAGGCGCAGCAGCTTGGTGGAGCCTTCGACGTGTTCGCAATTGACGATCTGCGCGATGCGCAGGTCGACTCGGGCGAAGTCGTCGATGGAGATCGTTTCAGCCACCGGCTCGCCGCCAGGCACCACCACCGGGGCGGCGGGCGGTTCGAACAGGTCTTCCAGCATCTGTGGTTCGACGCGCTGCATCAGGTGCTTGAACGGCGCGACGCGCTGCGGCAGCACGGCGGCGTCGGCCCACGTGAACGGGGCCTGGGCGCCGAACAGTTCCTGCGCCACGCGTTCGGTCAGCGACGGCAACACAGGGGCCAGCATCACGGACAGGGCCTTGAAGCCCGCCAGCGAACGCGAGCAGATGTCCTGCAGCGCGGCTTTTTGCGCGTCGTCGGCGGTAGCGATGCCCTTGGCCAGGACCCACGGCTGCGCCGTGTCGAATGCCTGGTTGATGCCGTCGGCGTAGGCCATGATTTCGCGGATGGCGCGGTTGTATTCGCGCGCTTCGAACGCGGCACGGATGGATTCCGCCTGTTCGGCGTATTCGGCGGACAGCGCGGCGGTGTCGCCGGAATAACCCAGTGCGCCGTCGAAGTGCTTGGTGATGAAGCTGGCGGCGCGGCTGGCGATATTGACGTACTTGCCGACCAGGTCGCTGTTGACCCGCGCGATGAAGTCTTCGGGGTTGAAGTCCATGTCTTCGACCCGCGCGTTCAGCTTGGCGGCGATGTAATAGCGCAGCCATTCCGCGTTCATGCCGATTTCCAGGTAGCGCAGCGGCGAGATGCCGGTGCCGCGGCTCTTGGACATCTTTTCACCGCTGACGGTGATGAAGCCGTGCACGTTCACGGCGTCCGGCGTTTTGCGGCCGGCGAATTTCAGCATTGCGGGCCAGAACAACGCGTGGAAGTACACGATGTCCTTGCCGATGAAGTGGACTTGCTCGGTCGTGCCGTTGGGATCCAGCAACGCGTCGAAATCCAGGCCCTTGACCTCGCAATACGACTTCAGCGACGCCAGGTAACCCACCGGCGCGTCCAGCCACACGTAGAAGTACTTGCCCGGCGCGTCGGGGATCTCGATGCCGAAGTAGGGCGCATCGCGCGAAATGTCCCAGTCGCCCAGCTTGGCTTCGCCGTCTTCGGCGCCCAGCCATTCGCGGGTCTTGGCCAGCATTTCCGGTTGCAGGTGCTTGCCGCCGTGGGCGTTCGAGCCCGTCGTCCATTGCTGCAGGAATTCCACGCAGCGCGGGTCGGACAGCTTGAAGAAAAAGTGGTCCGACGACTTCAGCACCGGCGTGGCGCCAGTCAGCGCCGAGTACGGGTTGATGAGTTCGGTGGGCGCGTAGACGGCGCCGCAGACTTCGCAGGAATCGCCGTACTGGTCCTTGGCGTGGCACTTGGGGCATTCGCCCTTGATGTAACGGTCGGCCAGGAACATGCCCTTGACCGGATCGTAAAACTGTTCGATCGAGCGCGTTTCGATCAGGCCCTGGGCCTTCAGGGCGCGATAGATATCGTGGGACAGCGCGACGTTCTCGGCGGAGTCCGTGGAATGCCAGTGATCGAAACGGATGTGGAAGCCGTTCAGGTATTGCGGGCGCTCAGCGGCGTAGCGGGCAACCAGCGCCTGCGGCGTGATGCCTTCTTTTTCGGCCTTCAACATGATGGGCGCGCCGTGCGCGTCATCCGCCCCTACGAAGTGCACCGTGTGGCCTGCCATTCGCATCGAACGAACCCAGATATCAGCCTGGATGTACTCCATGATGTGGCCGATGTGGAAAGATCCGTTGGCGTAGGGCAGCGCAGTGGTGACAAATAGGGTGCGAGACATGGTTGTCAGTAGAGGTTGAGGGGAAAAAGGGGTGTTGGCCGGCCATTTTAGGGCAACGGAGACGACTTGCCCGGCCAGGGGCGCGTCGGTGCCCGAAAACGACGCAACCCGCCTATCGCAACGCTGCGAAGGAGGCGGGTTGAAGGAATGCGGTTACAGGCCGGGCGCTGGCGGTCTGGACGCAGACGCCCGGGCGACACGCCATGCATTGGCCGGCTTGCGCCGCAGGGCGGCGCAAGCGCTCACGCAAAGCCGCCGTCAGCGGATTTCGCGGGCTTCGACGTCGATCACATCGCCGCGCGGTTGCGTGGCGAAGGGGGCGGTGGCGGACTGGAACGGACCCGGTCGGGCGCCTTGGCGCTGGCTCCAATAGGCGCGAACGCCGAAAGGTTTGCCGCGCACCTTGGCGACCACGTACAGGATCGCCACGGCGAGAGCCGTGGACAGCATGAAGACCAGCGCCATCGCCATGCCGATCAAGGCCAAGGCGGCGAATAGGACGGCACGGAAGAAGCGGATAAGTGTGTTGGTCATGAAGGTCGGATGCAAAACGCAGCGAAAGGTTCCCGTGTATCCGCTATCCTTTAGGGGACGGCGGCCCGCAGAAGCCGCGCTGCCTACGGAACCATAGTGACATGAGTATAACGATAGAACACATCCGCGCCGCTTTGCGCGCCGCGCACGACCCCAACACCGGATTGGACCTAGGCGTTTCTGTAAAAGATCGTGACATTCAACTGACGGGCGGCCGCGCCGCCCTGACGCTGGAACTCGGCTATCCGGCCGACAGCGTGCGCGATCAGGTCCGCGATATTGCCGTGGCGGCGCTGGCGGCCGCTGGCGTGGCCGACGCGCAGGTCACCGTTACCTGGAAAGTCGCTGCCCATGCCGTGCAGAAGGGCCTGAAGCCCCTGCCGAACGTGCGCAACATTATTGCAGTGGCCTCGGGCAAGGGGGGCGTGGGCAAAAGCACCACCGCCGTGAACCTGGCGCTTGCACTGTCCGCCGAAGGTGCCAAGGTGGGCGTGCTGGACGCCGATATCTATGGTCCCAGCGTGCCAACGATGCTGGGTATTTCCGGCCGTCCGGAAAGCCTGGACAACAAAAGCATGGAGCCGCTGACCGGCCACGGCCTGCAAGCGAATTCCATCGGCTTCCTGATCGACGCCGATTCGCCCGCCATCTGGCGTGGCCCCATGGTGACGCAGGCGCTGGAGCAGCTGCTGCGCCAGACCAATTGGCGCGACCTGGATTACCTGATCGTCGACATGCCGCCGGGCACCGGCGACGTGGCCCTGACCCTGGCGCAGAAAGTGCCGGTCGTGGGCGCCGTCATCGTCACCACGCCGCAGGATGTGGCGCTGCTGGACGCGCGCAAGGGCTTGCGCATGTTCCAGAAGGTCGACGTGCCGATCCTGGGCGTGGTCGAGAACATGGCCATCCATATCTGCTCGCAATGCGGGCACGCCGAGCACATTTTCGGCGAAGGCGGCGGCCAACGCATGGCCGAGCAATATCAGACGCCTTGGTTGGGCAGCCTGCCGTTGACGCTGGCGATCCGCGAGCAGACGGACGCCGGCACCCCGACCGTGGTGTCGGATGCGGGTAGCGAAGCTGCCTCGCTGTATCGGGGCATTGCCCGGAAGCTGGCAGCGGGCGTCGCGGCGCTACCGCGCGACATGGCCGGAAAATTCCCGTCCATCGTCGTACAGCAACCGACCTGACGCATGCGGTGGGCAGCCCGCGCCTTCTTGGCTGGACTCTGCGTGGTATCGGGCGAGGCGCTGGCCAAGCGTCCGGAGATCATCGTGGACCCCGGCGGCGTGCCGCCGGCCGCGCTGCAAGCGATCACCGAGGCGGTGGACGCGATCGCGCGGCTGGCCGAAGACCAGGATGGCGGTGAAATCAACCGGCTGCGCCGGCGCGCGCGCGACGCGACGCTGGCGGCCCTGGCAACCCAGGGCTATTTTTCGCCCACGGTAACGCTGGAGTCCGGCACCGATATCGGCGGGGAAACCTGGGATATCGGCATCGTCTCCGGCAAGCGCACCACGGTGTCGGAAGTGGACCTGACGTTCACGGGCCGCATCACCCGCCCCGAATTCGCGCAACGCGTGCAGAAGCTGCGCGACGATTGGCAGTTGAAGGCGGGGCAGCCGTTCATCAACAGCGACTGGAACAAGGCCAAATCGAGCCTGCTGGACCAGGTCTCGACGCGCGACTTCATGCTGGCGCGCATGACGGCATCTCAGGCAGACATCCAGGCGGATACGGCGTCGGCCGTGCTGCGCGTCACGATCGACAGCGGGCCGCAGGTCCGCATGGGCGAATTGAATACCGAGGGCCTGAAGCGGGTGCCCGACAAACTCGTCCAGCGTTACGTGCGTTATTCCGTGGGCTCGGCCTACGACCAGAACCGGCTGGACACCTGGCAGCAAGACTTGCAGTCCACCGCGTTTTTCCGTGGCGCGTTCGTCTCGCTCGAACAGCCGGGGGCCGCGCAGCAGCAACCGGCGCAAGACGTGAAATCGGACCGGGCCCGCGCGCCGGGCTCGACCGATCTGGCCGCGGCGACGCCCGCAGGCGACCCGTCCGTGTCCGGGGCCGTGCCGCCGCCGCCCGCCGCCTATGATTCCGACGGCGAGGTGACGCTTCCCGTGCAGGTGCGCGTGGTCGAAGCGCCGCCCAAGCGTTTCACCGCGTCGCTGGGCGTGGACGACGAAGCGGGCGTGCGCGTGGAATCGCTGTACCGGCAGAACGTGGTGTTTGGCCAGCCGGTCACCATGGAGACCGGTTTCAGCGTGGACCGGCTGCGCCAACGCGCCTATGCCGACTTCCTGTTGCCGCCCACTGCGCGCGGCTACAAGGATTCCTTCGGCGTGCTGGCCGACCATTCCGATATCCAGGGCCTGGACGTCACGCGTTACGCGCTGGGCGCGACGCGTCTGCAAGAACGCAAGGGCGCGGGCGACAGCCGGGTGGAATACGAAACCCGCTGGGGTCTGCTGCTGGCGCAGGATCACGTGAAGATCGACGGCGGCGACGAATACACCTTGCCGACGCTGACCGCGACGGCCGAGTGGCTGCGCCGCGATGTGGATAACAAGTATGACCCGCGCGAAGGCCACCTGATCGCGGTGGGCGGCGGCGTGGGCGTGACGCTGGACACGGGCGAGCCCTACACGCGGGCCCGGTTGCGGGCCCAGAAATGGTGGCCGATCGGCAAGCTCGACGTGCTGACCGTGCGGGGGGAAGTCGGCCGGGTCTGGTCCAGCAGCAAGGTGCAGGTGCCGGACGATTTCGGCTTCCGTACCGGCGGCGCGCGGTCGATCCGGGGCTATAAGTACCAGAGCATCGGCGTGCAGCGCGACAACGCCGTCGTGGGCGCGCCCACCCTCGTCGTGGGCAGCATCGAATACGACCACTATTTCAATGAACGCTGGGGCATGGGCGTGTTCGTGGACGCCGGGGATGCCGCGGAATCGTTCGGCGACATGTCGATGGCGGTCGGCTATGGCGTGGGCGCCCGGGTGCGCACGCCGGCGGGCCCGTTGTTCCTGGACCTGGCCTACGGCCAGCGTGAACGCGACCTGCGCCTGCACTTTTCGTTGGGGATCGCGTTTTGAAGGTGTTGCGCAAAATCCTGCGCCAGATCCTGGTTTGGTGGTTGCCGGGCCTGGCGATGCTGGCGCTGCTGGCCAGCGGATTCCTGTTCTGGCTGGTGGGGTCGCAGAACGGCACCCGCCTGCTGTTGACGACGGCTGCCCAGCAATTGAACGGGCAGGCGCTGGCCGTGAACGGTTCGTTGCTGCGCGGCGTGTCGGTGGGCAAACTGGACCTGGATGTGGGCGGCACCCGGATCGACATCACCGATCTGCATCTGGACGTGCATTGGCGTGCGCTGGGCGACCGCCTGCTGCATGTGCGTGACGTCTCGGCGGGGTCGGTGCACGTGACGCTGAGCGCGTCGCCCGAGACGCCGCCCGAGGAAGACGACGGCACGCCGTTCACGCTGCCGTCGCTGCCGGTGGACATCGCCGTGGACCGCGTGGCGCTGGGCGACTTCCAGCTGGACCAGGACGGCCAGCCGCTACCCGTTACGCTGGGCGATCTGAACGCCACCTTCGCGGCGGGCAAGCAGGGAGCACAGTTGCGCATTGCCACCCTGCGCGTGGGCCATGAGGTCGGGCAGGCGGAGGTGTCGGGCCAGGCCGATCTGCAAGGCATGGCCGATCCCTGGCCGTTCACTGCGCGATTGGATGTGACCGCCCGAGGGTCGGGGCCGGATTCGCCGCTGTGCCAGGCGGACAAGCTGAGCGGTGTGTTCGACGCGCGCCCGGCCAACGCCAATATTAAGGCCGACCCCAAGGCCAAAGCCGACCCCAAGGGCAAGCCCGATCCCAAGGCCAAAGCCGACCCGAAGGCCAAGGCCGATCCCAAGGCCGCCAAGCCGTCCGAGCCCGTTGGCCCGCCCGCGCCCGCTTGCCAGGTGCTGCTGCGCGCGGACGCCGCGGGTTCCCTGGACGGCATCCAGGCCAAGCTGGACGGCGTGGGTTCCGGCTTGCTGCTCGAGGTGGTTGCCGACCTGGCGCCACGCACCGCGCTGGTGTTGCGCAGCGCCCGCGCCAATGCGCAACTGCCCGATAAATCAACGCTTTCCGCGCAACTCGACCTGCAGTCCGATGCCGCCCAGGGCGCGGGCCGCGACCGTATCGTGGGCACCATCAGCGCCCAGCGCCTGGATCTGGCGCCCTGGCTGGGCGAGACCATTCCGCCCGCCGTGCTGACCGTGCGCGGCGACGTGCAGGCCGATATCGAAAACCTGAGCCAATTGCGGCACGCCGCCGTCGACTTGCGTTTCGAAGACGGCACGCGCTGGAACAAACAGCCCCTGACCGGGGCATTGAAGGCGCAGGTCGACCTTGCCGCGCCGGAGGCCTCGGCGCCAGCCGCCGCGACACCTGCCGGCAGCGCCGAGCCGGATCCGCTGGCCGGCTTGCGCATCCACGGCCTGGACGTGGACGTGAAGCTGGGCCGCAACCGGATTCAGGCCAAGGGCGAACTGGACGCCAAGGACGGTTCCCTGACCCTTGACGCCCAGGCGCCCCAATTGGACGCCTTCTGGCCCGGCATTCCGGGCGGCGCTGAAGTCAAAGCCAAATTGGCGGGCACCATGAGCGCGCATCGCGGCGAGGTGACCGCCGGCTACACGCCCGCCAAGCCGCGTGCCGGGGTGCTGGGGCAGGCGCCGGCCAAAGCCGACATCGTATTTACCGGCGCCTGGGGCAAGGGCGCCGCCGGTCAGCCCGATGCCGCGTTGCAGGGGTGGCGCGGGGCGTTTTCCAAGCTGACGGCCGACACCGCCGGCTTTACGGTGACGGCGGACCGGCCCGTGACGCTGGCCTATCTGCCGTCGGCCGTGGCGCCGCAGTGGCAATGGCAGGTCGGCCAGACCGCCTTGAGCCTGACCTTGCCTGGCAAGGAACGCCTGACCCTGGCGCACCAGGGGTCGCGCGGCGGCGGCAAGCGCTGGGAAACGGCTGGCCAGGCCGATAACCTGGTCATCACGGCCGCCATGGCCCGCCAGGTAATCACCGCCGTCGATCCCGAGTCGGCCTCGAAATTGGGCAAGGGGCCCAGCCGCGTGAACGCGATGGTTCCCGAGGGCCAGCGCCGCATCGCGCTGGACGTGCTGTGGGACCTGAAATTCGACGGGCGGCTGGGCGGCAAGGCCCGCATCGCGCGGCGCGATGGCGATTTGCTGATTCCGGGCGATCCGCCCATCCCCCTGGGGGTGAAGGCGCTGGTGCTGGACGTGACCGCCACGCCCACCTCGGCAAACGCCAGCCGGCTGGACGCCACGATCAATCTGGCGACCAACAAGATGGGCACCGTCAACGGCACCGGTTCGGCCGTGCTGGTCGTGGACGCCAAGGGAGGCATGGCGCTGGACGCGCGCCAGCCCCTGCGCGCCAAGCTGGATGCCGATATCGCCGACCTGGCCTGGGTCGGCCTGTTCGTGGGCGATTCGATGGAGGTCGGCGGCACGGTCAAGGCCAACCTGGAGGCCCAGGGCACCCTGGCGGGAAAGTGGGCCGCCAGCGGCACGATCCGGGGCGACAAGCTGCGCGTGGTGCGCATCGACGATGGCGTGCGCCTGATCGACGGCACCTTGTCCGCGCGTCTGGACGGCGACCGGCTGGTGCTGGACAGCCTGCGTTTTCCGGCATCCCTGCGGGTGATGCCCGCGGAATGGCGTACCAAGGAATGGATCACCACCAATCCCGAGGCCAAGGGCGGCTATGCCGAGGCCCGCGGCCAGTGGAACATCATCGACGGCGGCGGCGATATCAAGCTGACCTTGCACCGGTTCCCGGCGCTGCAGCGCTCGGACCGCTACGCCATGGTGTCCGGCGTCATCGACCTGAAGGCGGCCATGCCCCGCATCGAGATCGTGGGCGACCTGAAGGCGGACGCGGGCTGGTTCAGCCTGGAGATCCTGCAAGGCGTGCCCTCGCTGGACGACGACGTCAAGGTGGTCCGGGCCGGGCAGGACCCGGCCGCGGTGTCGACGCCGTTGCAGACCAGCATGAACCTGAAGTTCGACATGGGGCCGCGCTTCTATATCACCGGCATGGGACTGGACGCCGGTTTGCTGGGGTCGATCCAGATCCTGCTGAACGAGGGCCGCTTGACCGGGGTGGGCCAGTTGCGCACGCGGGGCGGCGGCATCGAGGCTTATGGCCAGAAGCTGCGGCTAAGCCGGGGCACGCTGACGTTCCAGGGGCGTTTGGACAATCCCCTGCTGGACATCGAGGCGCTGCGCACCGGTGAACAGGTCGAGGCGGGCGTCAAGGTCGTGGGCACCGCGCAACGTCCCCGGATCGACCTGGTGTCGTACCCGGACGTCAGCGACGTGGAAAAGCTCTCTTGGCTGTTGCTCGGCCGCGGCCCGGACGAAAGCGGCAGCGACGCGGCCCTGCTGGTGTCGGTCGGCACGGCGCTGCTGGGGGGCGGCCAGCCGTTCTACAAGCAATTCGGGCTGGACGATGTCAGCGTGCGAACCGGCAATATCGGCAGTTCCGGCAGCATCCTGCCGGACCGTACCGTCGCTGGCGACGTCAATCGGGACAGTGACAGCCAGTTGGCAACCCAATTCCTGGTGGCCAGCAAGTCGTTCGCCAACGGCATCACGCTGAGCGTCGAACAGGCGCTGGCAGGCAGCGACACGGTCGGACGGGCCAGCTACCGGCTGGCGCGCGGTCTGTCCGTGGACCTGAAGGGCGGTTCCGTCAACGGTATCGCGCTGGTCTACCGGACTTTCTGGGGGAACTGAACGCCTGGGGGGCGGGGCGGGATAAAGGCGTCCCCCCCCCCCCCCCC
>NZ_JBHFII010000061.1:299455-310914 GCF_057334215.1 Achromobacter maghribensis
CCGGCGGGTCGGGCGCGCTCGGGATAAAATGAGGCCCATTCCTTCCCCTTAGCACCATTCCCACCATGAGCATCAAACGCGACCGCTGGATCCGCCGCCAGGCCGAAGCCGGCATGATCGAACCCTTTGAAGCGGGTCAGGTCCGCACGGCCAATGGCGGGCGCATCGTCAGTTACGGCACCAGCAGCTACGGCTACGACGTGCGTTGCGCCGACGAATTCAAGATCTTCACGAACATCAATTCCACCATCGTCGATCCCAAGAATTTCGATGAAGGCTCGTTCGTGGACTTTAAGGGTGATGTCTGCATCATCCCGCCGAACTCGTTCGCCCTGGCCCGCACGGTCGAATACTTCCGCATCCCGCGCAGCGTCTTGACGATCTGCCTGGGCAAGAGCACCTACGCGCGCTGCGGCATCATCGTCAACGTGACGCCGCTGGAACCCGAATGGGAAGGCCACGTGACGCTGGAATTCTCGAACACCACGCCGCTGCCCGCCAAGATCTACGCCGGCGAAGGCTGCGCGCAAATGCTGTTCCTGGAAAGCGACGAAGTGTGCGAGACGTCCTACGCCGACCGCGGCGGCAAGTACCAGGGCCAGCGCGGCGTCACGCTGCCGCGCACCTGACCCGTCAGGCGCCCTGGCCGGGCGCCGGGCGCAGGTAGTCGATATCCCACTCGGTTTCACCGGCCTGGATAAACCCGTGCCGCAGGTAGAAGCGGTTGGAATCGCTGCCGCGCAGCGCGCCCACGGATACCGGCAGCCCCCGGCTGTCGGCATCCTGCAGGATCCGGCGCATGACCTCGCTGCCCAGGCCTTTTCCTTGCGCGGACGGCGCCACGTACAGGTGGTCCAGCCGCAAGCCCGCGCCGTCCGGCCGCAGGGCGTAGAACCCCACCCGTTGTCCGTCGTGCTCGATCGCCCAGGTGTGTTCGGGGTGGAAGGTGTTGCGCAGCCGCGCCCGCGCCCGTTCCGGGTCGAAGCGGCCCAGGCGCGTCAGGCTGTCCCGCATGGCGTCGATTCGCAGGTTCGCCAGGGCGTCGAAGTCCGCTTCCGACACCGGCCGGTACTGCGTTGCGCCGCCTGACAGTTCGTCGTAGCCCTGGCCCAGGAATTGCAGGATGCAGATGCCGTGGCCGTACGGGTCGCTCAGGTGTGCGATGCGGCCCCAAACGTGCGAGGCGGCCGGATCTTCCAGGCGGGCGCCCGCCGCGACCGCCTGTTCCACGGCGCGATCCACGTCTTCCACCACCACGTCCAGATGCACGGGCGTCCAGTGCCGCGCGTAGTCGCGCGTCTGCCGCGCCGCGCTGGCCGCAGGCGTGCCGGCGGCCTTTTCCAGCAGATAGATGGGCGCATCGGCGCCCAGCATTTCCGCCGCGTTCGGGCCCAGCCGCCGATGCAGGGTCAAACCGAAAGCGCGCTGATAGAAGCCGATGGCGTGTTCAAGATCGGGGACGTCGATGTTGATCAGGATACGCATGGGGGTTCCTTCAAGGGGGTAGAAACCATATCACGGGCCCGCTGCGGCATGCGGCCCGGCCGAGCCCGCGGCGCGCGCTAAAGAAATCCGCTGGCTTGGCCGTAAAAAGAATATATGTGTTTGCCGATTTGGCGACGTCATCTCTGCAAGCTGAGCAAGGCCCGACCCCGTGCGTTACCCCCATATTCCCTGGCTGCCCCTGTTGTTTTATCCCGCGCTGCCAGTGGCGGCCGCGATTGGCCTGATGCTGTGGCGCGATTGGCCGCCGGCGCTGACGCTGATCGTGCCATTCGTGCCATGGGTGATGGCGCTGATCGGCGCGGCCATCTGCCTGATGTACCAGCGTTCGCAAACCCTGGCGTTGATGCTGTGCGCGCTGGCCGCCGCCGCCGTCTGGCCGACGCTGACGCGGGAAGCGCCGTGGGCGCTGGGGCCCGCGCTGGCGTGGTGGTCCGTGGCCTATACGATCAACGCGCTGTGGTCGGAGCGGTCAAGCATGCTGTTGGACATGGCCGCGCGCCTTGGGCTGATGGCGGCGGGCGTGGCGGTGATCGCGCTGGTTGGCCAGGACGGTCTGGCCGACGTCTTCGTTACGCCGGCGGTGCAGGGAAAGCTGGCGCGGCTCGGCGTGCCGGTCGAAGCCCTGGTGGCGCTGCTGCTGACGGGGCTGACGCTCACCCTGCTGCTGTTGCGTTACGGGCGTCCCCAGCAAGCCGGGCAATGGCTGGGCTTCGTGTGCATGGCGTGGGCGTTGCCGCGCGGTGCGGAGCATCCGGTCGAACTGGCCCTGATGTCGGCCGCGGCGCTGACGGCGCTGTGCATTTCGCTGGCGCATGAAGGCTTCCACATGGCGTTCCGTGACGAGCTGACCGGCTTGCCGGGCAGGCGCGCGTTGAATGAACGCCTGCAGCGCATGGGCCGCGTCTACACGCTGGCAATGGCGGATGTGGATCACTTCAAGGTCTTCAACGATACGCACGGGCACGATGTAGGCGACCAGGTGCTGCGCATGGTGGCGTCGCAATTGCGTCGCGTCCCCGGCGGCGGCCAGGCGTACCGCTACGGCGGGGAAGAGTTCACGCTGGTGTTTCCCGGCAAGACCGCGGCGGAAAGCATGCCGCACCTGGAGACCGTCAGGCGCGCCATCGAGGCCTATCAAATGCGCCTGCGCGACAGACCGGCCCGCCCCAAGGCGGACCAGGCGGGCCAACGCCGGCGCGGATCGCGGGGAGGGCGCAACGCGCGTCCGTTGCGGGTGACGGTCAGCATCGGCGTGGCCGAGCGCGGCGACGCGCTGCGGGCCCCGGACGCGGTGATCAAGGCGGCGGACCAGGCGCTCTACAAGGCCAAGGACGGCGGCCGCAATCAGGTGTGCGCGTACGGTATCCGGCGCAAGGCCGGGGCCTGAATCAAGGCACTGCGTTCACGGCCCTGCACCCACGGCGCTACCTGCCTGACAACGCCAGCGCCATCAGGGTTTCGTCGTAGAGTTGCCCGTTCACGCATAGCGCTTCGCGTTCCGTGCCGTATTCCACAAAGCCCAGGCTGGCGTAAAGCGCCGCTGCGGCGACGTTGTTGGCGGTCACGCTCAATTGCACCTGCCGGATGCCGCGCATGGTCTGCGCATGCGCGATGGCCGCATGCATCAGCAGCCGCCCCAGGCCGCGCCCGCGTTGGGCGGGGGCGACGTACATGCTCCAGATGTGCGCTTTGTGGCGCATCTTCAATTTGCGCTGGCGGCCCACGCCGACCATGCCCGCAAGCGCGTCGTCGGCAAACACCCCGAACATGGCGCCGTCATCCAGCGGCGTGATCCACCCCCGGATATCTTCCAGTGTCAGCGTGTGTTCCTCTTCGTAACTTGATCCGAACGATTCGGGTGTTTCCACCAAGGCATCCAGGCGCAAACGGCGCAGGGACGGGGCATCCGGGGCGGTCAAGCGTCTGACAAGCGGGGCGGGCATGGGCGTAAGTGTTGGGAATACGGAACGGTCGAGGGGGATTCGGGCAGTATAGGCGGGCCGGTTGCCTATAATGGGTACATTGCCGCTTGCGGTTTTCACAAAGGAGCCAATGATGTTCGGTTTCCTCAAGATAAACCAGGACGCCAAGCGCGACGAAGTGCAGGAAGAGTTCGTCGCTCGTGTGGCGGATGCCGCGCAAGACTTTGTACAAGCCGCCAGCTCCACGGGCGCGGTGTTGGACTATTCCCTGTCCAGCGTCCACGCGCTGGATGACGCGCTCGAGGCCGCCCACGTCGGGACCTTGCCTCTTACCCCCATGCAGACTGTCGGCGCCGCCGCCTACCTCTACGAGATCGGGCGCCGCGCGCACGGTGGCCTCTACGAGGTCTGCGACGACGAAGACCCGGTCGTGCTGGTTTGCGGCGACCCCGGGTTCGAAGTCTGTTTTGGCGCCATTGCCAAGGTCGAACGGCGCATCCGGTACGGTGCCTCCGAGGCGATCCCCGCCTATTTCGAGCTGTTCACGGCGGCCCTGCAGACGGGCGAAGCCCAGACGATCCGCTAGGTTTGCTCCCCCCGCCGCCGTTGCCGCTGTGCTGAAAGCGCCCGCTTTTGGCGCGATGACAACGGCCGTTCAGGCCTTCTGGGGATTTCCCTTAGGACTGTAAGAAAAACAGCCCTACAATTCCGCCATTCCCGCCTCCCCGGCGGGTGCTCGCGCCGTCTGTCATCAGGCGGATTTTTACTAGAAGTACATTCGCGCCGCGATAAGCGTCCGATCCCGTCTTGCCCCAGGAGCGCCTGCATGAAATTCCGCTTCCCCATCTTCATCATCGACGAGGACTACCGTTCCGAGAACGCGTCCGGTTTGGGTATCCGTGCCTTATCTGAAGCGATCGAGGCCGAGGGCGTCGAGGTGATCGGGGTGACCAGTTATGGCGACCTGAGTTCGTTTGCGCAGCAGCAAAGCCGCGCCAGCGCCTTCATCCTGTCGATCGACGATGAAGAGTTCGACGTGGATTCGCCCGAGGACGTGGCCAGCGCGATCAAGAACCTGCGCATGTTCATCGGCGAACTGCGCTTCCGCAACGCCGACATCCCCATCTATCTGTATGGCGAGACGCGCACGTCGGAACACATCCCGAACGACATCCTGCGCGAGCTGCACGGCTTCATCCACATGTTCGAGGACACCCCCGAATTCGTGGCGCGCCACATCATCCGCGAAGCGCGCAGCTACGTGGATTCGCTGCCGCCGCCGTTCTTCCGCGAACTGGTCAAGTACGCGCAAGACGGTTCGTATTCCTGGCACTGTCCCGGGCACTCCGGCGGCGTGGCGTTCCTGAAGAGCCCCGTGGGACGCATGTTCCACCAGTTTTTCGGCGAGAACATGCTGCGCGCCGACGTCTGCAACGCCGTGGACGAACTGGGTCAGTTGCTGGACCACACCGGCCCCATCGCCGAGTCCGAACTGAACGCCGCGCGCATTTTCCATGCGGACCATTGCTTCTTCGTCACCAACGGCACGTCCACGTCCAACAAGGTCGTCTGGCACGCCAACGTCGCTGCAGGCGACGTGGTGGTGGTGGACCGCAATTGCCACAAGTCGATCCTGCACGCCATCACGATGACGGGCGCGATCCCGGTGTTCCTGCGCCCCACGCGCAACCACCTGGGCATCATCGGCCCGATCCCGCTGGAAGAATTCCACCCGGACAACATCCGCAAGAAGATCGAAGCCAACCCCTTCGCGCGCGAAGCGGTGAACAAGAATCCGCGCATCCTGACCTTGACGCAAAGCACCTACGACGGCGTCATCTACAACGTGGAAATGATCAAGGAGCAGCTCGGCAGCTATGTCGACACGCTGCACTTCGATGAAGCGTGGCTGCCGCACGCCTCGTTCCACGAGTTCTATCAAGACATGCACGCCATCGGCCAGGACCGCCCGCGCAGCCACGACGCGATGGTCTTCGCCACGCACTCGACGCACAAGCTGCTGGCCGGCATCTCGCAGGCCTCGCAGATCATCGTGCAGGAATCCGAGACCCGCAAGCTGGACCGCAACGTCTTCAACGAGGCGTACCTGATGCACACGTCGACCTCGCCGCAGTACGCGATCATCGCGTCGTGCGACGTGGCCGCCGCCATGATGGAACCGCCGGGAGGCACCGCGCTGGTCGAGGAAAGCATCCGCGAAGCACTGGACTTCCGCCGTGCCATGCGCAAGGTGGAGTCCGAGTTCGGCAAGAACGACTGGTGGTTCAAGGTCTGGGGCCCGAACCGCCTGGTATCCGAAGGCATCGGCAACCGCGACGAATGGATCCTGGAAGCCAACGACCACTGGCACGGCTTCGGTGAAATGGCCGAAGGCTTCAACATGCTGGACCCGATCAAGGCCACGGTCATCACCCCGGGGCTGGACATGTCGGGCAGCTTTGGCGAAACCGGCATCCCCGCCGCGCTGGTGTCCAAGTACCTGACCGAGCACGGCGTCGTGGTCGAAAAGACCGGCCTGTACTCGTTCTTCATCCTGTTCACCATCGGCATCACCAAGGGCCGCTGGAACACGCTGTTGACCGCCTTGCAGCAGTTCAAGGACGACTACGACCGCAATCAGCCGCTGTGGCGCATCCTGCCGGACTTCTGCAAGGTCCATCGCCGCTACGAGCGCATGGGCCTGCGCGATCTCTGCCAGGAGATCCACGAGGCCTACCGCGCGCGCGACGTCGCCCGCCTGACCACCGAGATGTACCTGAGCGACATGGTGCCGGCGCTGAAGCCGTCGGACGCCTTTGCCCGCATGGCGCACCGCGAGGTCGAGCGCGTCGACATCGACAAGCTGGAAGGCCGCGTGACTGGCGTGCTGCTGACGCCGTATCCCCCGGGCATCCCGCTGCTGATCCCGGGCGAACGCTTCAACCGCACCATCGTGCAGTATCTGCAGTTCGCACGCGAGTTCAACGAGCGCTTCCCCGGTTTCGAAACCTACATCCATGGCCTGGCCGACGAAGTGGGTCCGAATGGCGAAAAGCGCTACTACGTCGATTGCCTGATCGAAGAGTAAGACCTGCGGGTCTGGAGTCCTGATGTTTGATGTAGCCGTACTCGGCGCCGGCGCCGCTGGCATGATGTGTGCAGCGGTGGCCGGCCAGCGCGGCTTGCGCGTGGTGCTGGTCGACCATGCCGACCGCCTGGCGGAGAAAATCCGCATTTCGGGCGGCGGACGCTGCAATTTCACGAACATCGGCGCCGGACCCGCCAATTTCCTGTCCGACAATCCGCATTTCTGCCGCTCGGCGTTGTCGGCCTATACCCCGCAGGATTTCCTGGCGCTGATGAAGCGCCACCATATCGCCTGGCACGAAAAGCACCGCGGCCAGCTCTTCTGCAACGATTCCAGCGAGTCCATCATCGACATGCTGCGCGCCGAGTGCGACGCGGGCAATGTGCAATGGCGGATGGGCTGCCCGGTGTCCGACATCGGGCACGGTGACGCGGGCTTCGAACTGCGCACCGGCCAAGGCGTGATCCGCGCGGCCAAGCTGGTCGTGGCGACCGGCGGCATGGCGATTCCCCAACTGGGCGCCACGGATTTCGGCCTGAAGATCGCGCGGCAGTTCGGCCTGAAAGTGGTCGAGCCCCGGCCCGCGCTGGTGCCATTGACCTTCGACCCCGCGCAATGGCAGCCGTTGTCCGAGCTGTCGGGCGTGGCGCTGGAAGTCGGCCTGCAGACGGGGCAGGGCAAGGCGCGCGGCGAATTCCTGGAAGACCTGCTGTTCACCCATCGCGGGCTGTCCGGGCCGGCGATCCTGCAGATTTCCAGCTATTGGAAACCCGGCGAACCCATCGTCATCGACCTGGCGCCGGGCCGCGACCTGGCCGAAGAACTGCTGGCGTCCAAGTCGGGCAACCGGCAGCAACTGCACACGGTGCTGGCGGGCCTGTGGCCCAAGCGGCTGGCTGATCGCTGGTTGCATCTGGCCGAGCAGGGCGGCAAGCCGGGCCTGGCCGCGCTGCGCCTGGCCGACGCGCCAGACAAGACGCTGCGCGCGCTGGCGCAGGACATCCATCAATGGTCGCTGGTGCCCAGCGGCACCGCCGGCTACAAAAAGGCCGAAGTCATGCGCGGCGGCGTGGACACGCGCGGACTGGACCAAAAGTCGATGCAGGCAAAAACCACGCCGGGCCTGTATTTCATCGGCGAAGCGGTCGACGTCACCGGCTGGCTGGGCGGCTACAACTTCCAGTGGGCCTGGGCATCGGGCGTGGCTTGCGGCAAAGCGCTGTAGGACTGACGCCCGGCGCATAGCCGGGCGCTATGGCACGAATTGCGACAATACCATTGTGATATCAAATAAAAATACATATCATTTATGTTTTCGATATTGACTTGCGCCTTCCCTCTGGAGGGCGGGTCCACCGGAGACATGCATGGCCTACACCCTTCCGACCCTGCCGTACGCCTATGACGCCCTGGAACCTCACATCGACGCGATGACGATGGAGATCCACTACAGCAAGCATCATCAAACGTATGTCACCAGCTTGAACGCGGCGCTGGACGGGGCCGGGATCAGCACCGACGAGCCCGTCGAAGCGCTGGTGGCGCGCCTGGACCAACTGCCCGAATCCATCCGCGGCGCGGTGCGCAACCACGGCGGTGGCCACGCCAACCACAGCCTGTTCTGGTCGGTCATGTCGCCCGAAGGCGGCGGCGAGCCCGACGGCGCGCTGGCGGCGGCCATCGAATCCGAACTGGGCGGCCTGGCCGCCTTTCGCGAAGCGTTCACCAAGGCCGCGCTGACCCGCTTCGGCAGCGGCTGGGCCTGGTTGTCCGTGACGCCAGCCGGTAAGCTGGTGGTCGAAAGCAGCGCCAACCAGGACAGCCCGTTGATGCAGGGCAACACCCCCATCCTGGGCCTGGATGTGTGGGAGCATGCCTACTACCTGAAGTACCAGAACCGCCGCCCGGAATACATCGGCGCCTTTTACAATGTCGTGAACTGGCCCGAAGTGGCTCGCCGCTATGCGGCCGCGAAGGGCTAACGCCATCTCTCTCAAGGAGGGTAGCGGCCCTATGAACACTTTCAGCCGTCATCGCGTGCGGCCCGCGGCCACCAGCATCAGCGTGTGGACGCTTGCCGTCCTGGTGTCCTGCCTGGCGCTGCATCAGCTCTGGGCGTACCTGGACGTGCGGGCGCCGCATGTGGCGGATGCCCTGCTGGGCGGCTTGGTGGCCGCGGCCGCCACGGCGCTGGGCACCTTGCCCATTCTGTTCGCCCGCACCATCCCGCAAAAAGTGCAGGACAGCATGTTCGGCTTTGGCGCCGGGGTGATGCTGGCGGCCAGCGCATTCTCGCTGGTGGCGCCGGGCATCGAGGCGGCCGAGTCCCAGGGCATGGGGCCGTGGGGCGCCGGCCTGACGGTGGGCGCCGCCATCCTGCTGGGGGCGGCGGTCCTGCTCGTCATGGACCGGACCTTGCCGCACGAGCACTTCATCAAAGGCCGCGAAGGCATCGAGGCCCATCGCCTGCGCCGTACCTGGCTGTTCGTGTTCGCCATCACGCTGCACAACCTGCCCGAAGGCCTGGCCATCGGCGTGGGCTATGCGGGCAGCGACCCCGTGCGCGGCACGGCGCTGGCCACCGGCATCGCCATCCAGGACATCCCGGAAGGGCTGGTGGTGGCCGTGGCGCTACTGGCCGCCGGCTACAAACGCGCCTTCGCCGTGGCGCTGGGCATGTTGTCGGGGCTGGTCGAACCGCTCGGCGCGGTGATCGGCGCCGCCATCGTCGGGTTCTCCGCGGCAATGCTGCCCTGGGGCCTGGGTTTCGCCGCCGGCGCCATGCTGTTCGTCATCAGCCACGAGATCATCCCCGAATCGCACCGCAAAGGGCACGAGGTCTATGCCACCTGCGGATTGATGATCGGGTTCGTGTTGATGATGTTGCTGGACACGGCGTTGGGGTAGGCCTGACGGGCCTCTCGGGGCGTCCGGCCCCGAGAAGTCCCGCTTTTCCAGCCTCCAGATTCGTTGTATGCTTGGCGCCGCTGTCACGCATGTTTGCGGGAGAGAGCGGCCTATCAATACGGGCCGCCGCCGAAGGCGCAATTCGCCCAGAATCGCTCAGGTAACCGATATCGCACATGCTTGCCCTGTCCCGGCCTTCTTGCCGTGTGGACGGAGCAAAACAGTACTCTGGAGAGACCTGGCGCCGCCCCTGAACTAGGGACATAGCGCGTAGCCCAGGCGCCGAAGGTGCAAACCCGCCACGCGCGGGGCAACTCTCAGGCAAAAGGACAGAGGGGCGGAAGATTCAGCCGTAGCCGCGCGGGCGTCGTCCGCCTGTCGCGACCGGCATTCCGTAACCCTGGCAACACTGCCGTCCCGGAGTTTCCGCGCATGTCCGCAACCCTCAAACGCACCCCGCTGGCCGAAGAACATATCGCCTCCGGCGCCCGAATGGTCGATTTCGGCGGATGGGACATGCCTTTGGCCTACGGCTCGCAGCTGGAAGAGCACCACGCGGTGCGCCAGGACGCCGGCATGTTCGACGTATCCCACATGCTGAACGCCGACGTCGTCGGCCCGGACGCCTTTGCCTTCCTGCAGCGGCTGGTCGCCAATGACGTGGCCAAGCTGACCGTGCCGGGCAAGGCGCTGTACACCTGCATGCTGAACCCGCAAGGCGGCGTCATCGACGACCTGATCGTCTACTTCTTCGCCGCGGACGAATGGCGCGTGGTGGTCAACGCGGGCACGGCCGACAAAGACATGGCCTGGATGCAGCGCGTGAAGCAGGCCGGCAATTTCGATGTCACCATCACCCCGCGCCGCGACCTGGCCATGGTGGCCGTGCAGGGCCCCAACGCCCGCGCCAAGGTCTGGGCCGCCCGCCCGGCATGGCAAGCCGCCACGGAACCGCTGACCCCGTTCGTCGCCGCCATCGTGGGCGACGACACGCTTGTCGCCCGCACCGGCTATACCGGCGAAGACGGCTTTGAAATCGTGTTGCCCGCAGCCGATGTCGTGCAACTGTGGCGCGATCTGGCTGCCCAGGGCGTGCGTCCGGCGGGCCTGGGCGCGCGCGACACGCTGCGCCTGGAAGCCGGCATGAACCTGTACGGCCAGGACATGGACGAGCTGACCCACCCCAACCAGGCCGGCCTGACCTGGACGGTGTCCCTGAAGGATGCCGAGCGCCACTTCATTGGCCGCGATGCACTCGAGCAGTTCGCCACGCCCGCCACCTTCATCGGCCTGAAGCTGCAAGAGCGCGGCGTGATGCGCGCCCACATGGCCGTGCGCACGCCGGCCGGCACGGGCGAGCTCACCAGCGGCACGATGTCGCCCACGCTGGGCGTGTCGATCGGTTTTGCCCGCCTGCCGCAAGGCGTGCGTCCGGGCGATACGGTCGAGGTCGATATCCGCGGTAAATGGGTGCCCGCCCAGGTCTGCAAACTGCCGTTTGTCCGTAACGGCAAAGCCGTCGAACACTCGTAAACTCGAAGCTTCGCGCGTGCACTGGCCCGGTCTGGGCAAGCGTCGCCCGCGCGAGGCGCGCAACACCATTCATCTACCCGCATTCCCTCAGGAGTTCCCATGAGTCTGCCCACCGATCGCAAGTACACCCAGTCCCACGAATGGGTCAAAGCTGAAGGCGACGTGTTCGTCGTCGGCATTACCGACACCGCCCAGGATCAATTGGGCGATCTGGTCTTCGTTGGCGACGTGAAGGTCGGCGCCAAGCTGAACGCAGGCGAAACCGCTGGCGTGGTCGAATCGGTCAAGGCCGCCTCGGACATCTATGCGCCCGTGGCCGGCGAAATCGTCGCTTTCAACGATGAGCTGGAAAACAACCCCAGCCTGATCAATGAATCGGCCTTCACCGCCTGGATCTTCAAGATCAAGCCGGTTAACGCCGCCGATGCCGACAAGCTGCTGGACGCTGCCGGCTACGAAGCCGTCGCCAACGGCTAAAGCGGTCCGAGGCGGGGGGGGGGGGG
>NZ_JBHFII010000061.1:310943-326065 GCF_057334215.1 Achromobacter maghribensis
CCCCCCCCCTGACGCACCCCCACCCGAGATTCTCCATGTCGCGCGCCCTAGACACCCATACCGACTTCATTCCCCGCCACATCGGCCCCTCCGACGCCGACCAGGCTGCCATGCTGAACGTGATCGGCAGCCCCAGCCTGGACGCCCTGATCGAAGAAGTCGTGCCTTCGAAGATCCGCAGCCAGGCCCCGCTGGCGCTGCCGCCCTCGCGCAGCGAAACCGACGTGCTGGCCGAACTGAAGCAGATCGCGGGCCGCAACAAGGTCTACCGCAACTACATCGGCCAGGGGTACTACGGCACGCAGACGCCCAACGTCGTGCTGCGCAATATTCTTGAAAATCCCGCCTGGTACACGGCCTACACGCCTTACCAGCCGGAAATCTCGCAGGGCCGCCTTGAAGCCCTGCTGAACTACCAGACCATGGTCGCCGACCTGACCGGGCTGGACATCTCCAACGCCTCGCTGCTGGATGAAAGCACCGCTGCCGCCGAAGCCATGACGCTGGCCCGCCGCGGCGCCAAGTCGCAAAGCCCGGTGTTCTTCGTTTCGCGCCATGTGCACCCCCAGACCATCGAAGTCGTGCGCACGCGCGCCGAAGGCTTGGGGCTGGAAATCGCGGTGGGCGACGAGGCTGAAGGCCTGCCCGAGTGCTTCGGCGTGCTGCTGCAATACCCGCACAGCACAGGTTCCGTCGCCGACTACCGCAAACTGACTGAAACCGCCCATGCGCAAGGCGCCGTGGTGGCGTGCGCGACCGACCTGTTGGCGCTGGCCGTGCTGGCCGCTCCGGGCGAGTGGGGCGCGGACATCGCCATCGGTTCGGCGCAGCGCTTTGGCGTGCCGTTCGGCTTCGGCGGCCCGCACGCCGGATTCATGTCCTGCAAGGACGGCTTCAAGCGCAACATGGCCGGCCGCCTGGTCGGCGTGTCCAAGGACTCGCAAGGCAATCCCGCGATGCGTCTGGCGCTGCAAACGCGCGAACAGCACATCCGCCGTGAAAAGGCCACGTCCAATATTTGCACCGCGCAGGTACTGCTGGCCGTGATGGCCGGCATGTACGCCGTCTGGCACGGCCCCGAGGGCATCCGCCGCATTGCGCAGCGCGTGCAGCGCAGCACCGCCATCCTGCGCGGTGAACTCATCAAGCTGGGCGTGAAGGTCGTGAACGACACGTTCTTCGACACGTTGCTGCTGGAAACGGGCGCCGCCACCCCGGCCATCCTGACGGCCGCCGATTGCGAGCACATCAACCTGCGCCGCGTCGACGGCGCGCGCCTGGCGGTATCGCTGGACGAAACCGTCACCGTCGCCGACCTGCAAGCGTTGGTCAACGTGTTTGCCGCCGGCCTGGAACGCGATGATGTCGAGCTGGACATCGACGCGCTGGACGCGGCCGCCGCCAACGGCATTCCCGCATCGGTGGCGCGCGAAAGCGCCATCCTGAAGCACCCCGTCTTCTCCAGCGTGCAATCCGAAACCGACATGCTGCGCTACCTGCGCCGCCTGGCCGACAAGGACCTGGCGCTGGACCGCACGATGATCCCGCTGGGTTCGTGCACCATGAAGTTGAACGCCACGGCCGAGATGATTCCCATCACCTGGCCCGAATTCGCGCTGATCCACCCGTTTGCCCCCGCTTCGCAAAGCCAGGGCTACAACGAGCTGATCGACCGCCTGTCCGCCGCGCTGTGCGAAATCACCGGCTACGACAACATCAGTCTGCAACCCAACTCGGGCGCGCAGGGCGAATACGCCGGCTTGCTGGCCATTCGCGGCTATCACCAGGCCAACGGCCAGCATCAGCGCAACGTCTGCCTGATCCCGTCGTCCGCGCACGGCACCAACCCCGCGTCGGCGCAGTTGGCCGGCATGGATGTGGTGGTGGTGGCGTCCGATTCCAACGGCAACGTCGATCTTTCCGACCTGCGCGCCAAGATCGAACAGGTCGGCGACAAGCTGGCCGCGCTGATGATCACGTACCCGTCCACGCACGGCGTGTTCGAAGAAGCCGTGACCGAAATCTGCGACCTGGTCCACCAAGCCGGCGGTCAGGTCTACCTGGACGGCGCCAACATGAACGCGATGGTTGGCGTGGCTCAGCCGGGCAAGTTCGGTTCGGACGTTTCCCACCTGAACCTGCACAAGACGTTCTGCATTCCGCACGGCGGCGGCGGCCCCGGCGTGGGCCCCGTGGCGGTGCGCGCGCATCTGGCGCCGTACCTGCCGGGCGTGGTGAACGAGCAGGGCAAGCTGCCTGGCGACGCAAAGGTGGGCCCGGTTTCGGCCGCGCCGTTTGGCTCCGCCGGCATCCTGCCCATCCCGTTCGTGTACATCTCGCTGATGGGCGCCGATGGCTTGCGCCGCGCGACGGAAGTCGCCATCCTGAACGCCAACTACATCGCGACCCGTCTGCGTGACCACTACCCGGTCCTGTACGCGGGCCGCAATGGCCGCGTGGCGCACGAGTGCATCCTGGATGTGCGGCCGCTGAAGGACGTCAGTGGCATCAGCGCCGAAGACATCGCCAAGCGTCTGATGGACTACGGCTTCCATGCCCCGACGATGAGCTTCCCGGTAGCGGGCACGCTGATGGTCGAGCCGACGGAATCCGAAGGCGTGGCCGAGCTGGATCGCTTCATCGACGCGATGATTTCGATCCGCGAGGAAATCGCCCAGGTCGAGCGCGGCGAACGCGATCGCGACGACAACGTCCTGAAGAACGCGCCGCATACCGCGCAGATGTTGATGGCCGAAGAATGGCTGCACGACTACCCGCGCCAGCAAGCCGCCTATCCGGTGGCGTCGCTGCGCGAGGCCAAATACTGGCCGCCGGTGGGCCGGGTGGACAACGCCTACGGCGACCGCAACCTGGTGTGCGCGTGCCTGCCGATCGAAGCCTACGCCTGATGGCATGATTGCCCGGCGCAAGCCGGGCATGGATCCTGATGTGACGGATCCCGCAGGCAATAAAAAACCCCCATCTTTTTGCGATGGGGGTTTTTCTTTGGGCGGGGCGACGCAGGTTTACTTGGCCGCCGTGCCCTTGCTCAGCGTGCCGAAGTCTTCGGCGATGCTGATGAAGGTGTTCAGCAGGATCTGCAGGTTTTCCTTGCCGATGCCGCCTTCGGCGTTCATGTCCATCTGCAGCACGGCCTGGTTCTTGTCGTCCAGGTAGGCGCGGGTCCAGCGGTATTCCTGGTTCCAGGTGTTGATGGCCTTCAAGGCCATCGGCTTCTTGGTCTTGTAGGTGGCCGTCACGACCAGGTCCAGGCACTTCTCGGTGAAGTCGTTGCACAGGAATTCCAGGCGCAGGTCGCTGGCACCGGTGGTGCCGGTATCCAGCACCAGCACCGGGCCTTCGTCGCCGTCGCTCTTCTTCACGGTGTAACCCATGTCGTCGAGCATGCTGCTGACCATGTCCAGGTCGAAGTTCTGCATCATGCCGGCGGTCGGGGTGTCGGTCACCGCGGGCTCTTCCTGGCCCGGCATCGTTTCCTCTTCGGGTTCCTCATCCATGGAATCCATCCCGGCTGCGCCCAGCAGGCCCGAGAAGAGTTCGTCGGCCGGGATCTTCTTGCCGTTCAGGTCGCCCATGCCGTCGGCGAAGGTGAACTTGCCGACGATGTTGTCGCCTTCGTTCTTGCCGACGTTGAACATTTCAGCCATGCCCGACATCTGGCGCACGTTTTGTTCGGCTTCTTCGGCAGCCTTGTCGGCGGCCATGCCATCCTTCTTGACGGCGTATTGCGTCATCAGGTCTTTGACCATCGGCTTGGAGATGATCAGCGTGGCGTCGATGCGCTTGATGGCTTGAACCGCGATTTCCTGCGGCGTCAGGTTCTTGACGTCGGTGGGGTTGGCCAGGTCCAGCGTGAAGTTCAGCTTGCTTTCGCCCTTGCCGGTCTTCCAGCTGAGCGGATCGATGCTGAACGACGGGTTGCCCGCCAGCAGCTTGCCGGCGTTGTCCAGCAGGACCTGGATCTGCTCGTCTTTCAGGCCTTCGTCTTCCGTGCTCGCCATGTATTGGCGCATCAACTGGTTGTAGGTGTCCGACAATTGCTTGACGGCCTGGCCGTCCAGCTTGGCCAGCTTGATCACGGCCTGGCCGTTGCCGAGCGCGACGTCGTTCACGATGATGTCGCCGGTCTGGTAGGCGGCTTGCACGTTGATCGACTTGTCGTCTTCCGACAGCTTCACGCCGTAGCTGAAGTTGTCCAGCGACAGCTTGATGTCGTCTTCGGGGCGGGTGACGTCGATGCGCTTGATCTTCAGGTCGGAATCACCAATCGACACGCCGAACTTGCCTACGCGGCTGTTGGCGTCGATCGTCATGCCGGCGATGGAAACCTTGGCCGGATCGCTGCTCTTCGAGGCGTCGATCGTCAGCGTGTCCATCACGCCGCGCGCGGTCACGCCTTGCAGGTTGCGATCGAAGTCGCCAGTCACGACCATGCCGCTGAAATCCACCGAAGTGCCTTCGTGCGTGATCTTGACCGGAGCGATCTTGGACGTGGAGCTGGTGACGCCGCTGTAGCTGATGGTGGCGTCGCTGATCAGAGGCGCTACGCCCTTGGTCAGTTCGAACACTTCCTTCAGGTTGTCCGTCTTGGCCATTTCGGCATGGACGTAAGCCAGCTTGGGCGCAAGGGCGCCGGTTGCCAGGGCGCTCTTGGGGAAGGGGCCGTGTTCGACGACGGCGTCGAATTCAATCATGCCGGCCGGCATGGCATCCGGGCTCTTGTCGTTCTTGACGAGCGCCAAGCCATAGCGCGCCTGAGTCGAGAACAGGCTGCGTTCGTACTTCAGCTGATCGATGCGCAGACCGAACAGCGGCGTCAGCTTGGCCAGCTTTTCGTTGGCCTCGGCCAGATGGCGCTGCGAGCTTTCCTCAATACGTTTGCCGGTGTACCACGTGGCGCCTACCCAGCTTCCCGCTCCCACTATGACCACGCCGAGGGTGATCGCTACGCTCTTTTTCATCGTTCTGCTTTTTTCGTTGATTATCGAGTCATATCCGACAGGCGAGGCGTTTATTGCCATCGCGCCTTGGCGGCCAGCAGCCGCCGTCGGTATACACGTATTCATCGGCCTGTAAGGGCCCGCGGCGAGTATACCGAGGCGCGCCGTAACCTGAGCGTGCGCGCAGTTACCGAAGATTTCAAAATGAAAGGCCAGCGCACAAGCGCTGGCCTTCTAACAGAGGTAACAGGCGCGCAAAGCGCGCGCGGCGGGGGCTTATCCCTGCAATATGACGGCTTGGCGCTGGATTACAGCGGATCCAGCGGGTAAATCGGACGGCGGACGTGCTTGAAATCCAGCTGGCTGTAGTCGGATGTGGTGACGCCGACGCCCGTGCATTCGATCACCTCGGTCGCCATGTCCGAGAATCCCGCGCGCCAGTGCACCCGGCTTTTCAGGACCACATAGCGCTTTTGCTGCGGATCAATGCCGGCCGACAGCAGGCAATTGATGTCGAAAGGCTCCTGGTGGCGCGACACCACCACGATTTCGACGCGGCCCGTGTCGATGACGACGGTCAGGCCGGTGTCGTTGCGCACGCCGCGGTACATCGGGCCGCGGCTCAGGTAGACGCCGTCGAATACGAGTTTGACGCGCCCCGTCACTTCCAGCGGTTCGCTGGCTTCCTTGATGGCGGGCATGGCCAGCTTGCCGCCCAATTTGAGCGTAACGGTGGCGCCTACGCCGGCAGTGGCGGCTTCGGTCGCGGCCTGCGGGTCGCAGATGGCGTAGAAGACGACGTTGTCCAATTCCTGGCGCAGCACTTCGGCCAGCACGGCCGTGGTGTCCATGGTGCCGCCCGAACCGGTGTTGTCGAAGTGGTCCAGCAGCACGACGGGGCCCTGTTCGATCGTCTTCGCGCGGGCAATGGTGGGCGCCAGGGGTTCGGGGTGGAATACCCAGTCCGCCCGGCCGGCCCAGGCGCGTTCCAGCAGTTCGTCACGGTATTGCCGTGCCTCGTCCGGCTTGCCGTCCGTACAGACGACCGCGCTCAGGCCGGCTTCGCGGATGTCGGCATGCGGGAAGCCCACGAACACGGAAGCCGCCAGCACGCCGTTGGCCTCCAGCTCCTTGCAGCGTTCCTGCAAGGGTTTGTTCGGCGCGGCGTGCGTGCCTTGGCACATGATGTGCGGCAGCATCGGCTTGTTGGCCCAGCTCATGACGGGGTGGATCTCGCCCTTGAGCGTGCGCACGATCACGTTGGCGGCGCGCACGCCGGCTTCGCGGATGTCGACATGGGGATAGGTGTGGAAGCCGCTGATGACGGTAGCGTTGTCCACGATGTCGTCGTAGATGTTGGCATGCATGTCCAGCGTGACGGCGACCGGCGTCTTGGGGTCGATTTCGCGCAAGCGGCGCAGCAGGTCGCCCTCGGCGTCTTCCACTCCCTCGGCCACCATCGCGCCGTGCAGGTCCAGCAGAATGGCGTCGAAGCCGCCCAGCTTGACCTGGTCCAGGACCAGCTTGCACAGTTGTTCATGCGTCTGGGCGCTGGCGGGGCCGCTTGGCCAGGACTCGGCCGCGACGGGCACGACGATGTCGGCGCCTTCCCGGCGGGCCACTTCGATATACCCCCCCAATCCGCTGTCGGTGTTCTCGTAGGCCTTGATGGCGCCTTCGCCGGCCAGGATTTCGGGATTGCCGCGGAAAAAGCGTTCCAGCGGGGTCGGCACGGGCGAATAGGTATTCGTTTCGTGCTTGATCATTGCCAAAAGCCAACGCATGGGAATTCCTGTGGGTTGCTGTGGAAAGTCAGTTCGCTTTGGGCGGCTGGGGCCACGGATGCTGCGCGGGACGCATCTGTTCCCAGGCGCGCGCCACGCGCAGCACGCCCAGATCGTCGAAACGCGCGCCGGCGATCTGCAGCCCGATGGGCAGGCCCGCCCGCGTATAGCCGCAATTGACGGACGCGGCCGGCTGTTCGCTCATGTTGAAAGGCAGCGTGAAGCCGATGTGGTGCATGGTGGTGGCGACTTCATTGGTGGGCGACGGCCATTCGGCGTTGTAGGCCACCACGGGCGCCACGGGCGAGAGCACGTAGTCGAACGGGGCGCAGGCCGCCACGGTCTTGGCACGCACGTTCAGGGTTTCGTAGTAGCTGCGGAAGACGGCTTCGCCGGACTGCCCGCCGCCGCTTTCCGCCCAGGCGCGGATGAAGGGCAGGATTTTCGCGCGGCGCGCTTCGGGCAGCGCGGCAAGATCGATCGCCGAACGCGTGCGCCAGAAGCGGTCCACGCCGTCCAGCATGTCGGGCGTCATCCAGGGCAGCATCGGGGTGACGACCGCACCGGCGGCCTCGAAGGCTTGGGCGGCGGCCTGCACCGCGTCGCGCACCTCGGGGTCTAGCGGCAGGCCGCAGCCGGCGTCCATCAGGAGGCCGATCCGCAGGCCGCGCACGTCCTGCGCCAGGTTCAGCCAGTCGAAGTCCTGGAAGGGAAGGCTCATGTGGTCGCGCGCGTCGGGCTGCGACAGCACGCCCATCATTAACGCCGTGTCCGTGATGGTGCGCGTCATGGGGCCGGCGCAGCGGCCCATGAACGGCGGGTCGATCGGGATGCGGCCCAGGCTGGGTTTCAGCGTGGCGATGCCGCACCAGGCGGCCGGCAGGCGGACGGAACCGCCAATGTCGGTGCCGATATGCAGGGGCCCGTAACCGGCGGCGGCAGCGGCGCCCGCACCCGCGCTGGAACCGCCGGGATTCTTGGAAAGGTCCCAGGGGTTGCGCGTCAGTTCGTGGAAGCTCGACAGCCCCGAGGACAGCATGCCGTAATCGGGCATGGTGGTCTTGCCCAGCAGCACGGCGCCAGCTTCGCGCATGCGGGCGGCGGGGGGCGCGTCGGCGGCGGCCGGCGTCAGGTCGGTGGCGGCGGTACCCAGCGGAATGGGCGTGCCGCGGGTGGCGATGTTCTCTTTGATGGTGGCGGGCACGCCGTCCAGCGTGTAACCGCCCGCGGACAGCGGTTCGCCTTTCATCCAGCGGGCTTCCGATGCCCGCGCCATCGCCAGCGCGGCGTCGGGATCCAGCGCATAGGTGGCTTTCAGGTGCGGTTCCCAGCGTTCGATGTGCTCCAGCACGGCGCGGGTGGCTTCAACTGGCGAAAGCGACTTGTCGCGGTAGGCGTGCAGCAATTCCTGGGCGGACAATTCATGCAGTTGTGACATCTTGGTTCCAGTGTGCGGATGGAGGCATTCAGGGCGTCAAGGCGTGGGCGCGTGGGCGTGCGCCAGCGTGGCCGCGACGGGCTGGAAATTGCGGAAGTCCCAGTCGCGCCCGGGCGCCGCGTCGATCAGGGCGCGCGTGTACTCGTGGCGGGGCTCGGTCAGCACGGTTTCCGCGGAGCCGGTTTCAACGACCTTGCCGCGCTGCATCACCATGATGGTGTCGCAGATCTGCGCGGCCACGCGCAGGTCGTGCGTGATGAACAGCACGCCGACGCCGGTGCGCTGGCGCACCTGCTCCAGCAGTTCCAGCACCTGCGCCTGCACCGATACGTCCAGCGCCGAGACCGCTTCGTCCGCCACCAGGATTTCAGGGTCCATGACAAGCGCGCGCGCAATGCAGATGCGTTGGCGCTGGCCGCCGGAGAACTGGTGCGGATAGCGTTGCATGGCGTCCGGGCTGAGGCCCACGACGGTCAGGGTTTCGCCTGCGCGCTTCAAGGCCTGGCCGCGCGGCATGCCGAAATTGAGCAAGCCTTCGATAATGGATTCACCCACCGTGCGGCGCGGATTGAGCGAGCGGTAGGGGTCCTGGAAGACGATCTGGATGCGGCGGCGAACCGGGCGCAGCGCGGAGCCGGACAGCGTGCTGAGGTCTTCGCCGCCCATCATCATGTGGCCGGCGGTGGGTTCGATCAGGCGCACGATGCAGCGCGCCACCGTGGACTTGCCCGAGCCGGACTCGCCGACGATTCCCAGGATCTCGCCCTTGCGCAGCGTCAGGTTGACGTCGGTGGCGGCGATGACGTTCTGCGCCGCCTTGCGGGAAAACAGCGAACTCTTGCCGGCGTAGGTGCGTCCCAGGCCCTTGACGTGCAGCACGGGCTGGCCGTCGGGCGCCTCCCGGCGGGTCGGCACCAGGCTGGGCACGGACGACACCAGCCGCCGGGTGTAGGACTGCTTGGGTTCGGCCAGGATCTCGTTGCGGGTGCCGCTTTCGATCAGGTCGCCGCGGTTCATCACCACGATGCGGTCCGCGATCTCGGCGACCACACCGAAGTCGTGCGTGATGAACAGCACGGCGGTCCGGTGCTTGACCTGCAATTCCTTGATCAGCGCCAGGATCTGTTTCTGCGTGGTGACGTCCAGCGCGGTCGTGGGTTCGTCGGCGATCAGGAGCTTGGGTTCCAGGATCAGCGCCATCGCAATCACGATGCGCTGGCGCTGGCCGCCGGACAACTGGTGCGGATACGCGTCGAAAATGCGTTCGACGTCCGGCAGGTGCACCGAGCGGAACATGTCCAGCACCTTGGCGCGACGTTCGGCCGCGCTCATGCTCTTGCGATGCAGGCGCAGCACTTCGTCGACCTGCTTGCCCACCGTATGCACGGGGTTCAGCGCGGTCATGGGTTCCTGGAACACCATGGCCATGCGGGTGGCGCGCATCTCGCGCAGCCGGCGTTGCGAGGCGGTGGCCACGTCTTCGCCTTCGACGCGGATAGAGCCGGCGCTGATGGACAGGATGCCCGGCGGCAGCAGGCCCATCACGGCCAGCGACGTGACGGACTTGCCCGAACCGGACTCGCCGACGACGCACACCGTTTCGCCGGCATGCACGTCCAGGCTCAGGTTGCGCACGACGCGGTTGCCCGCGCCGCCGACTTCCACCGACAGGTTGCGGATGGCCAGGATGGCGGACGACGTATCGCCCGCGGGAGGGGTGGGGGAATAGGTCATGGGCATCAGATCCTGCGAACCATTTTGGGGTCCAGCGCATCGCGCAGGGCGTCGCCCAGGATGTTCACGCTAAGCACGGTCAGCGACAGGAACAGGCCGGGAAAGAGAATCAGCCCGGGCAGCATGCGGAAGTACATGCGGCCTTCGGACATGATGTTGCCCCAGGATGCGATTTCGGGCGGGATGCCCGCGCCCAGGAAGCTCAGGATGGCTTCGGTCAGCATCGCGGATGCGAACACGTAGGTGCCCTGAACGGTCAGGGGCGCGATGGTGCTGGGCACCATGTGGCGCCACAGCAGCAGCGGCAGCGGCGTGCCGAGCGCCAGCGCAGCCTCGACGTAGGGTTCGCCACGCACGGTCAGGATCTGGCCGCGCACGAGCCGCACCACCCGGGGTATTTCGGGGATGGTGATGGCGACCAGTACGGTCGTGATGCTGGCGCCGGTGACCGAGACCAGGGCGATCGCCAGCAAGATGCCGGGGATCGCCATGATGGCGTCCATCGTGCGCATGATCAGCCCGTCCAGCGAACGGAACCAGCCGGCGATCACGCCGATCACCAGGCCGATGACGACGCTGACGACCGCGGCGCCCAAGCCGGCGATCAGCGAGATGCGGGCGCCGTAGGCCACGCGCGACCAGACGTCGCGCCCGAAGGCGTCGGTGCCGAACAGATAGTCGGTGAAGGGCTGTTTGAGCCGCGCGCCCGGGTCGATGAAGGTGGGGTCGACCGTGCCCAGCCACGGCGCGAACAGCGCGATGGCGATGATGGTGACCAGCACCACCAGCGCCAGCATGACGGGCCAGCTTTTCAAGCCCTGGCGGATTTGCCGCCAGGCGGTGACTTGAGGGTTGCCGCCTCCGGGAAGGTCGGCTGCCGCCTGCACGGCGGCGTCGGTTGGCGTTTGCATCGGGCGGCCTCAGTATCGGATACGCGGGTCGAACACCGTGTAGGCGCAATCGACAACGAGATTGATGAATACGTAGACGAACGCGAAGAACAGCGTCAGCCCCTGAATGACCGGATAGTCGCGTGCCAGCACGGCTTCCACCACCAGCCGGCCCAGGCCGGGGATGTTGAATACTGATTCGGTCACGACCACGCCGCTGATCAAGAGCGCGATGCCCAGCCCCACCACCGTGGCAATGGGCACGGCGGCATTGCGCAGTGCATGGCCCAGCAGCACGCCGGTTTCACCCAGGCCCTTGGAACGGGCCGTGCGGATGAAGTCTTCGCCCATGACCTCGATGACGCTGGTGCGCGTGATGCGCGCGATCAACGCCACGTAGACCGTGGACAAGGCCAGCGACGGCAGGATGAGCCGGTGCAGGTAGGGCCAGAAGCCCTTGGCCAGCGGCGCGTAGCCCTGCACGTTGAACCAGCCCAGCTTGATGGCGAACAACCAGATCAGCAGGTAGCCCGTGACGAACACCGGCACTGAAAAGCCCAGCACCGAAAAGCCCATCACGGCGCGGTCCAGCAGTCGGCCTTGCCGCCATGCTGCCAGGATGCCCAGCGGAATGGCGACGACGAGCGTGAACAGCAGGGTCAGCACCGCCAGGCTCATCGACGGTTCAAGACGTTGCACGATCAGTTTGGTGACCGGCACGCCAGACATGAGCGAAGTGCCAAGATCGCCTTGCAGGAGCTTGCCGCCCCAGATGAAGAACTGCTTGATGACCGGTTGGTCCAGGCCCATCGTCTGCCGTATCTGGACGATACGTTCAGGCGTGGCGCCGTCGCCAGCCATGATGATGGCCGGATCTCCCGGGCTGAAACGCAATATCGCGAAGACCACCACCGCGACCATCACCAGAACGGGGATGGTCGCGAGGAGCCGGCGTGAGACGAATGCCAGCATGTATTTCCCCCTGAACTGCTTGCCCCTTTAAGGAGCTTTCTTGACGTTCCAGAACGCAAAGACCGGTGCATGCACCAGGCCGGAGAGCTTGGTCGAGTAGACGGTGGGCACGGACATCTGGCCCAGCGGCACGTACAGGCCTTCGTCGATGCCGATGCGCTGCAATTCGTCGGCGATTTTCTTTTGCTCGGCGGGGTCGGAAGTCAGCGCGAACTTGGTGCGCAGTTCTTCCACTTGCGGCATGTCGGGCCAGCCGAACCAGGCGTTGTCGCCGTTGGCGGCGGCGGGCGCGGAACGCACCGGGTCCATCACGTCGGTGGCGTACCAGTTGGTGTTGTGGATGTTCCAGCCGCCTTCAGCCGGCGCGGCCTTGGACGCACGGCGCGTGGCCACGCTTTGCCAGTCCATGGCGGCCAGGTTGACGTTGAAGCCGGCCTTGCGCAGCGCTTGTGCCATCACCACGGGTTGCGCGGACAGCGTGCCCACGTCGGTGGCGTGCATGACCAGGATGGGCGTGTTGTCGTAGCCCGCTTCCTTCAGCAGGGCCTTGGCCTTTTCGATGTTCGCCGGCACCACGACTTCCTTGCCGATGTCGCTTTCCATCGGCGTGCCGCAGCCCCACAGCGACGCGCAGGTCTTCCAGTACTTCGGATTGCCGACCAGCGCCTTCATCACGTCTTCCTGGCCGATGGCGTACATCGCGGCCTGACGGATCTTCTTGTTGTTGAACGGCGGGTACTTGAAGTTGAAGCGGTACATCGTGAAGTAGCCGACCGGGCTCAGGGACTCTTCCTTCAAGTCCTTGTTGCCTTCGATCATCGGCAACAGGTCGTACGGGAACTGCTCGACGAAGTCGATTTCGCCGCCCAGCAGCGCGTTGGCGGTGGTCAGGGCGTCGGGCATGACGTCCCATTCGACCTTGTCCACGTTCACGACCTTGCCGCCGGCCAGGGCGCTTGCGGGCTCTTTGCGCGGCACGTAGTCGGTGTTCTTGGCATACACCGTTTTCACGCCCGGCTTGAATTCGATGACCTTGAACGGGCCCGAACCGGTCATGTCGGTGATGGGCTGGCCGATGGCCTGTTCGGCGATGCGCTTGGGCATCATGAACGGCGCGGTGCCGGTCGGCTTGGACAGGGCGCGCAGCGCCAGGTCCGTGGGTTCTTTCATGACGATGCGGAAATTCTTGTCGTCAATGACTTCGATCTTGTCGGTGAACTTCAGCAGCGTGCGGCCCATGCCGTCGCCGGCGGCCCAGCGCTTGATCGAGGCCACGCAGTCTTCGGACGTGACGGGCTTGCCGTCGTGCCACTTCTGGCCGTCGCGCAAGGTCATCGTGTACGTCTTGCCATCGGGCGAGACTTCCCACTTCTCAAGCATCTGCGGCTGGATCTTGTTGTCGGCGTCGGTGGCCAGCAACGTGTCGTAGATCATGTAGCCGTGCCACGTCGTGATGTACGCAGTGGTGGCGTGCGGATCGGTTAACCGCAGCGGCGAGTGCATGACGGACTTGATGACGGTTTCGGCGTAAGCGCCGTGGGCCATCATCAGCGTTGCACCGGCCAGTGTGGCCGCTCGAACAAACTTGAGCATGGAGATTCCCCTTGAAGCGTAGTGAGCGGCACTGTCGGCCGCTACGTCGTTAACGCGCCGCGCGAGGGCGGCGTGCGAGGGTCAGGCGGTCGCGGCTCGGCCGGAAAACACCGGTCCGCAAGGCGCCATTCTGATACCGGGACGCAACCGTGTCCATGGTTGTTTTGCCGCATCCATCAGCATGGAGCCTGGCGCCGCGCAAACCAGAATCGTATGGGAGATCGACGTGAAATCCGCACGGAAGTGCGCGGAACTCTTCACCACCAGAACCGCGGCGCGCGTGGGCTCCACCCCCGCGAACCGGAACATCTCCTGGTCGGCCATCTGCACCTTGTTCGAGGCGACGATGATGCGCACGCCGCCGATGCGCAGGCAGGCGCTGGGGCCCAGGTCCATGTGGAAACCGCGGTAGAACGCGCCATGCGTGTCGAAGCGCCCGTCTGAAGTTTTCTCGACAATGAATTCGCTGTCCAGCGGTTCGTCGTCGGGAATACCCGAGTGTCCACCCAGTGCAATCCGTACCTTGTTGCCGACGCCCGCGCGATGCGCGGCCAGGGCCGCGGCCGGATCCACAATCAGACCGATGGAAGCGTCGCGCGCATCGTGGCGGATCAGCGCGCGCAGCACACCCGTGGTGTCGGAACTGCCGCCCGCGCCAGGGTTGTCTTGCGCGTCGGCGATGACGATGGGCTTGCGGGCGTCCTGCGACAGCCGGATGGCTTCCTGCACGGCTTCGTCCGGGCTGTAGAGCCTGCCGCCGAAGTCGCGCTCGGCGTTCAGCACGGCGCGCGCCATTTCCGCGGCCGCCGCGTCGGCGTCGGCCTGTGTCGTGCCGTAGGCCCACACGGTAGGCGCGCATTCGGGGAAGTCCGCAGCGGGGAAACCCGTGGCGAACGACAGGCTGGTCACGCCGCGCGATTCGATCTCGCCCACCAGTTGGTACAGGCTGCGCGAGGGCTCGATATCGGTGGACTGCCAGCAAAGCGAAATCAGATAGGGCAGGGCGCGCAGCGACGCATAGGGGCGCGGCACGCCGGCCAGTCGTAGCGACAGCAGCGCGGCGGCGCGCTGTCCGGTTTCCGCCATGTCGATGTGGGGGTAGGTGCGGTAGCAGACCAGCGCGTCGGCGTGGCGCACCATGGCGCGGGTGACGTTCGCGTGCAGGTCCAGGCTGGCGACGACAGGCACGTCGGGTCCGACGAGTGCGCGCACGCGCTTGAGCAGTTCGCCTTCGCCGTCGTCCACGTGTTCGGTGACCATGGCGCCGTGCAGGTCCAGGTACACGCCGTCCAGCGGCATCGCCTCGGACAGGCCTTGCAGGATCAGCGCGCTGATGCGTTCGAAGGCGTCTTTGGTCACGAGTCCCGACGGGCTGGCGGCGGCCCAGGTGGTGGGCACGAGGGTATGTTGACCCATGGCTTCGATGAAGCCGGCCACGGGAATGTTGGCGCCCGCGACAGCGGCGAACATGGCCGGACCGCTTACCAGCCTGGGCCAGCCGCCGCCCTTCTCGGCGAAGTCTTCCCACGTGGCGCGCGAGGGCGCGAACGTATTGGTCTCGTGCTGAAAACCGCCAATCCCGATGCGCATCTTGCATCCCCTTGTCGTCTTAGTGTTCGGAAGGCGCGGGGACGACACCGCGCCTGGTTCAGTACTCCCCAGGCGCTGGCGCACACCCCGTGATCCACGGATCGGGCGCAGCGCCGCAATCTGGCAAAACCTTCCCGAGCGGGGCCGCGCGGATCCGGCT
>NZ_JBHFII010000061.1:326096-356632 GCF_057334215.1 Achromobacter maghribensis
GGCTCTGCCGGTCCGCAGCGGCGCCCCCTCGAGGGGGAAGCGCGCAGCGCTTCGGGGGTGGGCTCACTTCGCCACGGGCATGGTGAATTCCGCGCCCTTGGCGATGCTGTCCGGCCAGCGCTGCATCACGCTCTTGTAGCGGGAATAGAAGCGGATGCCTTCTTCGCCGTAAGCATGATGGTCGCCAAACAGCGAGCGCTTCCAGCCGCCGAACGAATGCCAGGCCATGGGTACGGGGATCGGCACGTTGATGCCAACCATGCCCACCTTGATCTGCCGGGCGAAGGCGCGCGCCACGCCGCCGTCGGACGTGAAGCACGCCACGCCGTTGCCGAATTCATGCGCGTTGATCAGTTCGACCGCGCTGGCGAAGTCCGGCACGCGCACCACGCACAGCACCGGGCCGAAGATCTCTTCGCGGTAGATGTTCATGGAAGGCTTGACGTTGTCGAACAGCGTGCCACCCAGGAAGAAGCCCTTTTCGTTGCCGGGCACCGTCAGGCCACGGCCGTCCACGACCATGTCGGCGCCGGAGGCGATCCCGTCTTCGATGTAGCCCATGACCTTGTTGCGATGCTGCGCCGTCACCAGCGGGCCCATTTCCGCATCCGGCTGCATGCCGTCCTTGACGACCAGCGCCTTCACGCGGGGGATCAGGCGTTCGACGACCTTGTCGGCCACGTCGCCCACGGCAACGGCCACGGAAATCGCCATGCAGCGTTCGCCGGCCGAACCGTACGCCGCGCCCATCAGCGCATCGGTCACCTGGTCGAGATCCGCATCGGGCATCACCACCAGATGGTTCTTGGCGCCGCCCAGGGCCTGCACGCGCTTGCCGCGCTTGGTGCCTTCGGAGTAGATATATTCGGCGATGGGCGTCGACCCTACGAATGACAACGCTTCGATGTCGGGATGCGCGATCAGGGCGTCCACGGCCTGCTTGTCGCCGTGCACCACGTTGAAGACGCCGCCGGGCAGGCCGGCTTGGGTCAGCAGTTCGGCCAGGCGCAGCGAGGCGGACGGGTCGCGTTCCGACGGCTTGAGCACGAAGGTGTTGCCGCAGGCGATGGCCACGGGGAACATCCAGCACGGCACCATCATCGGGAAGTTGAATGGCGTCACGCCGGCCACCACGCCCAGCGCCTGGCGCATGCTCCAGTTGTCGATGCCGCCGCCGATCTGGTCGGAGTACTGGCCCTTGAGCAGTTGCGGGATGCCGCAAGCGAATTCGACGATTTCGATGCCGCGCATGACCTCGCCCTTGGCATCCGAGAAGACCTTGCCGTGTTCGCGCGTGATCAATTCAGCCAGTTCGTCCTGGTGCTGGTCCAGCAGCGCCTTGAAGTTGAACAGGATGCGGGCGCGCTTGAGCGCGGGGGTCTCGGACCAGGCCGGGAAGGCGGCCTTGGCGGCGGCGACGGCCACCGCCACGTCTTCCGTGGAGGCTAGCGGCACCGAGGCGCAGATTTCGCCGGTAGCGGGATTGAAGCCATCGGCGTAGCGGCTGCTGCGGCCTTCGTAGTGCTGGCCGTTGATGAAATGGGAGATCTTCTTCATGGTGTGGAAGCTCGAAAAGCGGGATTCTTCAAAAACGTCCGAGGGCGGCCATCGGCCGCCCGCGAAGCTGGGTCAATGCGCACGGCGCTGCCGCGGCAAGGGGTTTGCGATGCCGCTCAAGCGACCTCTTTCAGGACCTTGCCGATCTGTTCGAAGAGCTGGCCGATCTGGGCCTCTTCGATGATCAGCGGCGGCGAGACGGCAATGATGTCGCCGGTATAGCGCACCATCAGGCCGCTGTCGAAGCACTTCTGGAATACTTCGCTGGCACGGGCGCCGGGCGCCCCTGCGCGCGGCGACAGTTCAATGCCGGCCACCAGGCCCAGGTTGCGCACGTCGATGACGTGCGGCGCGCCCTTCAGGCTGTGCACGGCTTCCTGGAAGACGCCGGAGAGCTTGCGGGCGCGGGCGAACAGGTCTTCGCGGCGGTAGATGTCCAGCGTCGCCAGAATGGCGGCGGCAGCCAGCGGGTGCGCCGAATAGGTGTAGCCGTGGAAGAACTCGATGCCGCCCGCCGGGCCGTTGACGATGGCGTCGTGGACCTCGCGTTTGACGGCGACCGCGCCTGCCGGCACCGCGGCGTTGCTGACGCCCTTGGCCATGGCGATGATGTCCGGCGTCACGCCGAAGAACTCGGAAGCGGTGGCGGCGCCCAGGCGGCCATAGGCGGTGATGACTTCGTCGAAAATCAGCAGGATGCCGTGCTTGGACGTGATTTCGCGCAGCTTTTCCAGATAGCCCTTCGGCGGGATCAGGACGCCGGTGGAACCGGCCATGGGTTCCACGATGACGGCGGCGATGGTGGAGGCGTCGTGCAGCGCGACGATGCGTTCCAGTTCGTCGGCCAGGTTGGCGCCCCAGGCAGGCTGGCCCTTGGAGTAGGCGTTCTGTTCCAGGTTATGGGTATGCGGCAGATGGTCCACGGCGGGCAGCAGCGCGCCGGAGAAGGTCTTGCGGTTGGTCGAAATGCCACCGACCGAGATGCCGCCGAAGCCCACGCCGTGATAGCCGCGTTCCCGGCCAATCAGGCGGGTGCGCTGGCCTTCGCCACGAGCGCGGTGATAGGCCAGCGCGATTTTCAGGGACGTATCGACGGATTCAGAACCGGAGTTTGTGAAGAAGACGCGGTCCAGACCTTGCGGCATCAAGCCGGCGACGGCCGTGGCGGCTTCGAAAGCCAGCGGATGGCCCAGTTGGAAGCCGGGCGCGTAGTCCATGATGCCGGCCTGGCGGGAAATCGCATCGACGATTTCCTGGCGGCCGTGGCCGGCGTTGACGCACCACAGGCCAGCCGTGCCGTCCAGGATCTGGCGGCCATCAGCCGAGGTGTAGTACATGCCTTTGGCCGTTGCCAACATGCGCGGGTGTGCCTTGAACTGCTTGTTGGCAGTGAAGGGCATCCAGAGATGGGACAAATCGGGCAAGTTGGCGGGGGCGTTCATGGCGGCTCCAGAGAATGGACAACCAGCGGGTCTGCATGGAAAGGGCGCAACCGCCGGGATTCGAATGATTCTGGTACGTCCCGCAGGGAATGAAAATATACGATCTGCGCAAATGCCGCTAACTGTATAGTTGCAGGTGGTCTAACTGTACAGTTTTCTTCGTGATCGATTTCCAGCCCAACCGCGCCCGTGGACTCGCGCCGACCTTGGTCGAGCAGCTGGTCAACGCCATCCTGCGCGCCATTGAAGCGCAGACGCTGCGTCCGGGTATGTCCCTACCCTCGGTCCGTGAATTCGCCCGCCAGTACGGTGTTAGCACATTCACGGTGGCCAGCGCCTATAGCCGCCTGGTGTCGCTAGGCTGGCTGGCGGCGCGGCCCGGCGCCGGCTACCGGGTGGCGTCGCCGGACGCGCCCGCGCGGCAAGGCGAACCGTTGTCCTGGGAGCCGCCGCGCCTGAACGCCGGCTGGTTGCTGTCGGACATCTTCGCGGATCATTCCATCCCCATCAAATCGGGATGCGGCTGGCTGCCTGGGGAATGGCTGAACGAAGAGGGCATGCACTTGGCGCTGCGCCACATGGGGCGCGTGCCGGCGATGCGCATCGCCAATTATGGTCACCCCTATGGCTACGCGCCGTTGCGCGAGACGATCGCGGCCAGCCTGAGCGCGCAGGGCATGGGGGTGGAAGTTTCACAGGTGCTGCTGACCCAGGGCGTATCGCATGGGCTGGACATGGTCAGCCGCACGCTGCTGCGGCCGGGCGACACCGTGGTGGTGGAGCAGCCCGCCTACGCGAATCTGCTGCAGCTGCTGCGCCTGCTGGGCCTGCGCGTGGTAGCCGTGCCGCGCACGGCCGACGGGCTGGATTGCGAAGCCCTGGAACGCGTCGTGGCCCAGCATCAGCCACGCGCGCTGTACATCAATACGGCATTGCAGAACCCCTCGGGTGCCAGCATCGGCATGGCCAATGCGTTCCGTATCCTGCAAGTGGCCGAGCGGCATGGGTTGTGGGTGATCGAGGATGACATTTCCCGCGACCTGGCGCCGGGCGTGACGCCGATGTTGGCCGCGCTGGACGGTGCGCGGCGGGTGATTTACCTGGGCGGCTATTCCAAGGTCATCAGCCCGTCGGTGCGGGTGGGTTATGTGGTGGCGCACCGCGACCTGACCCGCGACTTTGCGCGGACCAAGATGGCGGTGGGCCTGACGTCGCCCGAAATCATGGAGCGCATCGTGCACCAGGTCATTCGCGAGGGGCGCTACCGTGCGCACATCGCGCGGACCCGCGAACGGCTGGCCGAGGCGCATGCCGTGGTCGCCGGGCGGATGCAGCAGCACGGGTTCGAGATTTACGGACGGCCCCAAGGGGGCTTGTTCCTGTGGGCCAAAGTGGCTGGGCAGTGGCGCGAACGCGGCGCCAACGGCTTGGCCGAGTTGGCGTTGAAGGACGGAATCTGGCTGGCGCCGGGTTCGTACTTCGAAGTGGACGAGGCCGATACGCCGTGGGTGCGATTCAACGTGGCGTATTCCGAGGCACCCGAGCTGTGGCGGTTCATGAGGAATGCGGGGGCCGCCTGAGGGGGGCTTCAGCGTTCGTAAGTGACGAAGTCGTAGTCGTAGCCGTTCTCGGCGGGCTGGGTTTCGCGCGCGGTTTCCTTCCATTCGAAGGCGGGCAGCAGCGGGAAAAAGGCGTCGCCATCCACCTGGGCGTGGACTTCGGTGGCCAGCACGCGTTGCGCCAGCGGCAGTGCTTGCGCGTAGATCTGCGCGCCGCCGATCACGAAGGCCTGGTCCACGTCGCCGCAAGCGGCAATGGCGGCGTCCAGCGTGGGGACGACGGTCGCGCCGGAGGCGATGAAATCGGGGTTGCGGCTGATCACGATGTTGGTGCGGCCGGGCAGCGGGCGGCCCAGCGAATCCCAGGTCTTGCGGCCCATGACGATGGGATGGCCCAGCGTGCTGCGCTTGAAATGCGCCAGATCGCCCGGCAGTTTCCAGGGCAAGGTGTTGTCGCGTCCGATGACGCGGTTGTCGGAATAGGCAACGATCAGGGTCAGGCTGGCGGGCATGCGGGGGCAATGGTGAGGACGGCCGGGAGTCGGCCGATCGGACGGCATAAGCGTAGCAAATTCCGCCGCAGCCAGCCGGTCACCCCTTATCCCGCCACCCTTTATCCCGCCACCCTTTATCCGGCCGCGTGTTCCAGGAATTCCGTCGCGGGCATCGGGCGGCCCAGCAGGAAGCCCTGCAGGGAATCGCAGCCCAGGCCGGTCAGGAATTTCTGCTGGGCCGCCGTCTCGACGCCTTCGGCGACGATCCGCAGGTTCAGTTGCTGCGCCAGCGCGACGATGGCCGACACGATGGCCGCGTCTTCGTTGTCGTGTTCCAGCTGGTTCACAAAGCCGCGGTCGATCTTCAATTCGGTCGCGGGCAGGCGCTTCAGGTAGAGCAGGCTGGAATAGCCCGTGCCGAAGTCGTCGATGGAGATGGTCACGCCCAGGCCGGACAGGCGCTTGAGCACGGCCAGGCTGGCCTCGGCGTCGCGCATGGCCGTGGACTCGGTCACTTCCAGCGTCAGGCACGCGGGCGGCACGTCGTGCCGCGCCAGGGCCGCGCGCACCGTTTCAACCAGGCTGGCGTGGGCGAACTGCAACGCCGAAATGTTGACGGCGATGGTCCAGTGGCCCTGGCCGGCGTTGATCCATTCCCGCATCTGGCGGCAAGCGTCATTGATGACCCATTCCCCGATCGACAGGATCAAACCCGTCTTTTCGGCGATGGGGATGAACTGGTCCGGACCGACCAGGCCGCGGGTCGGGTGATTCCAGCGCAGCAGCGCTTCGGCGCCCATGATGGGGCCGGCGGGCGCCTCGTACTTGGGCTGGTAGTGCAGCACGAACTGGTCGCGTTCCTGCGCCAGACGCAGGTCGTGCAGCAATTCGATCTGTTCGTGCGCGTCCGCGTTCATGGATGGCTCGAAGAAGCTGTAACCGGTGCCGCCCAGCCGCTTGGCGTGGTACATCGCGGCGTCGGCGTTGGTCAGCAGGCTGTGGGTGTCTTCGCCATCGTTGGGGTAAATTGCGATCCCCACGCTGGACGTCACCAGCACTTCGTGCCCGTAGACCATGACCGGGCGGGCGATGGCTTCGATCAGCCGGTCGGCCACGTTCGCGCCGTCGGTGGGCTCGATGACTTCACTCAGCACGATGAATTCGTCGCCGCCCAGCCGCGCCACCGTATCCTGCGTGCGCAGGGCTTGCCGGATGCGCTGCGCCAGATCGATCAGCAGGGCGTCTCCGGTGTGGTGGCCGTAAGCGTCATTGACCGCCTTGAAGCCGTCCAGGTCGAAGAAGAGCACGGCGAAGTAGCCCTTGCGGCGGCTGGCGCTTTCGATCGCCTGCTCCATCCGGTCTTCAAGCAGGATGCGGTTGGGTAATTTGGTCAGCGTGTCATGCAGCGCCAGTTGCACCAGTTCTTCGTTGGCCTCGGCCAGCGAAGAGGCCAATGCCGACGTGCGCGCCTCCAGCCGGTTGTCCAGCACGGCGACGACGAGCGCGATGGCCAGCACGCTGAGCGTCACGGCGGTGACCGCGATGGCCAGCCAGCCGGCCGAGATTCCGCCGTCGGCGGCCATGCAGATGCTGCCGGCCGGGAAGCCCGCGGCCTCCATGCCTGAATAGTGCATGCCGACGATGGCGATGCCCATGACGACCGACGCCAGGGGCCGGGACCAGGCCATGCGAGGCCCGTCCTGGCGAAGCCGGTAAGTGATCCAGAGCGCGGCGCCGGAGGCGGCCACGGCGATCAGGATGGACAGCGAGAACCACAGGGTGTCGTAGACGATGCCGGGTGTCATGCGCATCGCGGCCATGCCCAGGTAGTGCATCGCGGCGATCCCGGCGCCCATCAGCAGGGCGCCGGCCACCAGTCTGCGCCAAGGCAGCTCGTCCTTGCACACGATCCAGAGCGCGAAGGCCGAGCAGCCGATGGCGATCCCCAGCGACAGGACGGTCAGAGGCAGGTCGTAGCCCATGGGAATGGGCAGGTTGAAGGCCAGCATGCCGACGAAGTGCATGGACCAGATGCCGATGCCCATGGCGAGCGCGCCGCCCGCCAGCCAGTAGCGCGCGGCCGGCAGCCCGTTCGACGCCCGCACGCGATTGGCCATGCCCAACGCCGTATATGACGCCAGGATGGCGACCCCTAAGGATACGAGGACGAGCGAAGGGTTATAAGTTCCAACGAGCATGTGTGGGTCCTGTCCTGAGCGCTTGCTGCGATCGCGCCGGCCTCAAATCAAATCAATTAGTAGTCAACGGTTGCAATTCGGTCGCAAGACAATTCCTGCTGTCGACGTTGGCGATTTACATACTCTCTTGTCGGGAAGGGGGATGCGGCGGGCGATGCCTGCGGTCGGCGCTGCCGGATGGGCTGCGCGGTCGCGCGGCTGGCGAAACGCGCGGCTCGGCATGGGCCGGTCGGAAGCCGCGGCGCGCAGCGCATCAGGGATGCGCGTCCGAGGCTAAGGGATGGGTTATACCGAAATCGCGCTTCCAGATGCTCACCAATCTTCACTTATGCCGGCAGGCGCGGCGTGTCCGCCCTGCGGCAAGGACTGCGGCGGCGCCTGCGCGCATCCCGGCTCGCCGGAGTTGGCGCACCGGGCGCGATCTTACACGGCCATGGGCGCGGTGAGCGGCGCGTGATGCGTGTAGCCGGACAGCGAGAAATCGCCCGGCTCCACTTTTTCCAGCCATTCGGGTTCGTAGCGGCCCGTCACGGCGAAATCGGGAATGCGGTCGGACAGCACCAGCTTGGGCGATTCGTAGGGCTCGCGCTTGAGCTGTTCGCGCAGCATCGGCAGGTGGTTTTCGTAGATGTGGGCATCGCCGATGAAATACGTGAACCAGCGCGGGGTGTAGCCGGTCAGGCGTCCCACCAGATGCAGCAGCGCGGCGCCTTCGGTCAGATTGAAGGGCGTGCCCAGGCCGACATCGTTGGAACGGATGTACAGGCACAGCGAGATTTCGCGGGTGGTCGCGTTGGGCAGGAACTGGTAGAGCAAATGGCACGGCGGCAGGGCCATTTCTTCGATCTGGGCCCAGTTCCAGCCGTGGAACAGGATGCGGCGGTCGCCCGGGCGCTCGTGGATGGTGTCCAGGCATTGACGCAACTGGTCCACCGCCTTGTACAGCAGCACCTTCGGGACGCCGCCTTCTTCCAGGTCGGCGACTTTGGCATAGCCGCGCGCCAGCGCGTCGTCGATTTGCGCCGGGCGGCTGGCGTCCAGCACCTTGTAGGCGGGCCATTGGCGCCATTGCACGCCATAGACCGGGCCCAGGTCGTCCGGGCCTTCGCGATACGGGTTGGCCAGCCATTGGCTGTTTTCATTGGCGTTCTGGTCCCAGACCTTGCAGCCCAGCTCGCGGAATTCGGCGGCGCTGCGCGAGGCGCGCATGAAGCCCACCATTTCGCCGATCGCGGACTTGAACGCCAATTTCTTGGTGGTGACGGCGGGGAAGCCTTTTTGCAGGTCGAACCGCAATGAAGCGCCCGGCATGCTGAGCGTACGTATGCCCGTCCGGTTCTCCTGCCAGGCGCCGGTGTCCAGAATGGATTGAACGAGGTCCAGGTATTGTTTCATGGCGGTCCTTGTGTTCGCCCGCCCCGCGGGTGACGCAAATTGGCCGCCGCGTGCGACGCGGCGGCGCTTATCAAGATAGAGAAGAAGGGATAGGGCGAATTACACCACGCGAGCGTGCCTCAGGCGGCCGCCGGCGTTTCCTGCGTATCTACGATTTCAACCGAAAACGTCAGCGCCGCCGTTTTCTCGAGCATGGCCGAGGCCGAGCAGTACTTTTCGTGGGACAACTGTACGGCGCGCTCGACCGCGGCTTGCGGCAGATTGCGGCCCGTGACCGTGAAGGCGAAGTGGATGCGGGTGAAGACCTTGGGATCGGCATCCGCGCGATCGGCCTGGAGCTTGACGCTGCACCCGGTGACCGCATGGCGGCCGCGCTTGAGGATCAGGACGACGTCATACGCCGTGCAGCCGCCGGTACCGGCCAGCAGCATTTCCATCGGGCGGGGCGCCAGGTTGTGTCCGCCGCCATCCACGGCGCCGTCCATCACGGCCACGTGGCCGCTGCCGGTGCTGGCGGTAAAGAGCATGCCGTTCGGGCCGCCCCAGTCGATCGTGCATTCCATGTTGTGTGTCCTTGAGCGTTGAGCGCAGTCAATGATTGATGATACCTGTTGCGTACAATTCCAGGCATGAGAGCCCCGCCCCGCATCAGGGGTGTGTGGCGCCTGTTTCGCCAAGGAGTTGCCCATGTCCACCGCCCTGTCAAAATCCGGCCCCGTTTCTTTCCTGCGCCGGACCAGCCCCCTGGATGCGTTGCTGGCCGAAGCGGACCGCGCGCTGAGGGTGCTGTCCAACAGTGCGACCGCCAGCAGGCCGTATCCGGCCAAAGCCGAAGAACCGCTTACCGCCCTGTCCGCGCAGGAAAAGCGGCATGCGGCCGGCCTGATGCGCGTGAACCATGTGGGCGAGATCTGCGCGCAGGCGCTATACCGCGGGCAGGCGTCGGTTTGCCGCGAAGCCGCGCCGCGCGCGCTGCTGCTGAACGCCGCCTCCGAGGAAGTCGACCACCTGGTGTGGTGCAACGAGCGCCTGACCGAGCTGGGCAGCCGGCCCAGCCTGCTCAATCCGGTCTGGTACGCCGGTTCGTTTGCCCTGGGCGTGCTGGCCAGTTATGCGGGCGTGCCCCGCAACCTTGGTTTCATGGCCGAGACCGAACGGCAGGTAGAGGCGCATCTGGAAGAGCATCTACGCACCTTGCCGGTGCAGGATGAACGATCGCGCGAGATCGTCCGCAAGATGAAGGATGACGAAGCCGAGCACCGCGCCAGCGCCGAGCGGGCAGGGGGCGTGCCCCTGCCAAGCCCCGTAAAGGCCGCAATGCGGGCGATGTCCAAGGTGATGACGACCACGGCTTACTGGGTCTGACAGGGCCCCCAGCCGAAATGTTGCAGTGCGCAAATTCGGCCGCATGCTGGTGCAAGACGCACCATTACGGTGCAAATAACAGGGTGGGATTACCCCATGCCGTCTAGGGTTAGTCCGCAATGGGTTTACCCGTTCGGCAAAAACCCTTTTTTCGGCAAGGTCGTTGATTGCCGCGGGTCTCCAGGGTGCGGAGCTGGAATTTGCGGCGAAAATGCAACGCGAAAACGCGCCTTCCAAAGAGATTAAAAAAATTCTTGCATCGCACAAAAAACCTCGGTACTATTCACTCATCGGATGTTGAAACGCAGTCGGCGCGGTGCAAAACCCCGAACGCGTAGCGAGCAGAAGGCCAGCTCCCAACATGCCACGGTTGTCTCCTCCACCCTCCTCCTTTGGTGGATTTAGCCCGAGATCTCACGATCTCGGGCTTTTTTTTGTCCCGAATCAACCTGTCCCTATTTTGTTGCAAGATATGCCGGAGCCGGTTGGCCTGGAGCGTTTCCTCCCTATGGCGGTCTCCGCGTTTTCCCTGGGATATTTCGGGTGTTGCCTGACGGAAAGCTCTACAATCACCGCATGAAATCCGTCCTTCCGCGCACCCGCGGTTTCGTTGCAACAGCCCCCTTCAACCAGCGGTCTGGCTGTGGACGAACGGCCCGGCTCCGGGTGTTACGTTTCGTGCCCGTGAATTGCACTTCCTTATCCCTCCCATATATGGGCGTTACACCTGCCTCCGATAATGGCGGGCCTGTCTCGATAGACCAACCAGAGGTGATTCTGTGACCTGGCTGTATATCTGCGTGGTCGCGTTCATGGTGGGCGGACTCATCGTGTGGTCGGAGCGCTGGCACGGCCGGTTTACCGGCGACAGCGATCTGAACAAGCCGCAAGCAAACCATTCCCGCGCCACGCCGCGCGTCGGCGGCCTGGCCGTGCTTGCCGGCACTTTGCTGGGCCTGCTGGTGCTGGGCCCCGCCAACATGACATTGACGTGGTTGTGGCCGGCGTTGTTCGTCGCCGCGTTGCCGGTGTTCGTGGCCGGCCTGTTGGAAGACATCACAAAAGATATCGGCGCCAGCAAGCGGTTGCTGGCGGCCTTCCTGTCGGCGGCCATCGCCTGGTGGCTGCTGGGCGGCGTCAGCCGTGTCGGCATGGCGCCGGTGGACTACGTCCTGTCGTTCTGGCCGGTGTCGCTGCTGTTCACCATGTTCGCGGTGGGCGGCTGTACGCATGCGCTGAACATCGTGGACGGTATGAACGGCCTGGCCGGCATGGTCGCCACCTTGATGGCGGTGTCGATCAGCCTGGTGGCCATGCAAGTGGGCGACGTGCCGATCTTCCTGATCTCTGCCGCATTGGCGTCGGCCACCCTGGGCTTCCTGGTCTGGAACTTCCCGTTCGGACGCGTGTTCCTGGGTGACGGCGGCGCGTACTTCCTGGGCTTCATGCTGGCCGAGCTGGCCGTGCTGCTGGTGGTCCGCAACCCGTCGGTGTCGCCGTTCTACGCGCTGGCCGTGCTGTTCTACCCCGTATTCGAAACCGGCTTTTCGATCTGGCGCCGGCGCTTCAAGCGCGGCGTCCCGGTCGATCAACCGGATGCCTTGCACCTGCATCAGTTGGTATTCCGCCGGCTGGTCCGCGTGACGTTCAGCCGCGGCCGCCGTCATGCGGTGCCCGCGTTGTGCAATGCGATGGCGTCGCCCTACATGTGGGTGCTGGCGCTGATCGGCCTGGTGCCGGCCACGATCTGGTGGGACAACGCGTGGGCGCTCGGCGCCAGCCTCGTGGTGTTCGCCAGCGTCTACATCTGGCTGTATGCGCGGCTGGTCTCCTGGCGCCGGCCGGGATGGCTGCTGCTGCCGTCCGTTTTGAAAACCACGGATTAGGTTTGAGTGCCCCGGCGAATGCCGCCGGGGGCTCGGTTATCTATCACCCGACCATCTTTAAAATGCCGTAATCGTTCTACGGTGAAGGGAGAGTTATGTTGCGAATTCAGGATGTGAAACTCGCTGTCGTGGGCCTGGGCTACGTCGGTCTGCCGCTTGCGGTGGAGTTCGGCAAGAAGCGCTCGGTCATCGGTTTCGATATCAATACGCGCCGCATCGACGCATTGAAGGCCGGGCACGATCACACGCTGGAAGTCAGCGACGCAGAGCTGGCTGAAGCCGCTCAGCTGCGCTACACCGCCGACCGCGCCGAGCTGGGCCAGGCCAACGTGTTCATCGTGACCGTGCCGACGCCCATCGACGAGTACAAGCAGCCTGACCTGACCCCGCTGGTCAAAGCCAGCGAGACCATCGGCGCGGTACTCAAGCGCGGCGATATCGTCATCTATGAATCCACCGTTTACCCGGGCGCCACGGAAGAAGACTGCGTGCCCGTGCTGGAACGCGTGTCCGGCCTGAAGTTCAACGTGGACTTCTACGCAGGCTACAGCCCCGAGCGCATCAACCCGGGCGACAAGGATCACCGTGTCAGCACGATCAAGAAGGTCACCTCGGGCTCGACGCCCGAAGTCGCCGAGCTGGTCGACCAGCTGTACAAAGAGATCATCACCGCCGGCACGCACAAGGCGTCCAGCATTCGCGTCGCCGAAGCCGCCAAGGTGATCGAGAACACGCAGCGCGACGTCAACATCGCGCTGATCAACGAACTGGCCCTGATCTTCAACAAGATGGGCATCGACACCGAAGCCGTGCTGCAAGCCGCCGGCACCAAGTGGAACTTCCTGCCGTTCCGTCCGGGCCTGGTGGGCGGCCACTGCATTGGCGTGGACCCGTACTACCTGACGCACAAGGCGCAATCGATCGGCTATCACCCCGAGATCATTCTGGCGGGCCGCCGCCTGAACGACTCCATGGGGGGGTATGTGGTGTCGCAGCTGGTCAAGGCGATGACCAAGCAACGCATCCATGTGCAAGGCGCGCGCGTGCTGGTCATGGGCCTGGCCTTCAAGGAAAACTGCCCTGACCTCCGCAACACGCGCATCGTGGACATCGTTGGCGAACTGCGCGACTACAACGTCGACGTGGACGTCTACGACCCGTGGGTCGACCCGGAAGAGGCGATGCACGAGTACGGCCTGACCCCGGTGGCCAAGCTTGAAGAAGGCAAGTACGACGCCGTGATCCTGGCGGTGGCGCACAACCAGTTCAAGGCCCTGGGCGCCGAAGGCATCCGTAAGCTGGGCAAGGCCCAACATATTCTCTATGACCTGAAATACGTGCTGTCGGCTGCCGAATCCGATTTGCGCCTGTAAGGATTCAGATATGACGACGCGTTTTGACACCATCAAGCAGGAACTGACCGCCGCGCCGCGCAAGTGGCTCGTGACCGGATGCGCCGGCTTCATCGGCTCGAACCTGCTGGAGACCCTGCTGAAGCTGAACCAGACCGTCACCGGCCTGGACAACTTTGCCACCGGCCACCAGCGCAACCTGGACGAAGTCCGCGCCTCGGTCTCGGCCGAGCAATGGGCGCGCTTCACCTTCGTGGAAGGCGATATTCGCGACCTGGACGCCTGCCACCGCGCCGTTCAGGGCGTGGACTTCGTGCTGCATCAGGCCGCGCTGGGCTCCGTGCCGCGTTCATTGAAGGATCCGATCACCACCAACGAGGTGAACATCGGCGGCTTCCTGAACATGCTGGTTGCCGCGCGCGACGCGGAAGTGAAGTCGTTCGTCTATGCGGCGTCCAGCTCCACCTACGGCGACCATCCGGCATTGCCCAAGGTCGAAGAGAACATCGGCAAGCCGTTGTCGCCCTACGCCGTGACCAAGTACGTGAACGAACTGTACGCCGATGTGTTTGCGCGTTCGTATGGGTTCGAAACTGTGGGCCTGCGCTACTTCAATGTGTTCGGCAAGCGCCAGGATCCGGACGGCGCCTACGCCGCCGTGATCCCGAAGTGGACCGCCGCGATGATCAAGGGCGACGACGTCACCATCAATGGCGACGGCGAAACCAGCCGCGATTTCTGCTTCGTGGACAACGCGGTGCAGGCCAACCTGCTGGCCGCGATGGCCCCGGCGGAAGGCCGCAACCAGGTCTACAACGTGGCCGTCAGCGGCCGCAGCACGCTGAACGACCTGTTCGGCTTCCTGGTCAAGGCGTTGGGCAACGAGAACGTGAACTACGGCAAGAAGCCGGTCTATGCCGACTTCCGCCCGGGCGACGTGCGCCATTCGCAGGCCGACGTCAGCAAGGCGGGCCGTCTTCTGGGCTATGCGCCGTCGCATACGGTGCTGCAGGGCCTGGAAGTGGCCATGCCCTGGTACACGCAATTCCTGCGTTGATTTGAAAGCACTCGTCCGCAAACTCGGCAACATCCACCCGGACCACCAGCGCATCTTCAAGGGCGCTTTCCGGGTGGCCGTGTTCCTGCTGCTGGGCAAGGCCGCCGGCGCCATCAAAGAGATGGCGGTGGCCTACCGGTACGGCGTCAGCGACGCCGTGGATGCCTACCAATTCACGATGACCATGGCCACGTGGCTGCCGGTCACGATCGTGGGCGTGCTGTCGGTGGTCTTGATCCCGGTGCTTGTGCGGTTGCGCCGCGCGGAGGACGCCGAACGCGACCAATTCATTAAAGAACTGCAGGGCTGGGTGGCTGCGGCCGGCATCGCGCTGGCCATCGCCACCTGGTTCGCCTGGCCGTATGTGCTGGACCTGCTGGGCAAGGGCCTGCCGGATCGCGTGCGCGGCATGACGGGCGACCTGCTCGTCGCCTTCGCGCCGGTGTCGGCGCTGCTGCTGATCGCCGGTATCAGCGCTGCGCGCTTGCGCGCCCATGAACGCCACGTCAATACGTTGCTGGACAGCGTGCCCGCCGTGGCGACGCTGGCCTGGGTGATGTTGGCCGTCAGCGCCGATGGCGTTGGGCCCTTGCTATGGGGCACGCTGGTCGGCTATGCCATCCAGACGGTCTGGCTGGCCTGGCTGGCGGCGCGGGCGGACAAGGGGTTCTGGGGCGCGCCGCGGCTGACGCTGCGTTCGCCGCATTGGCCTGAGCTGATGGGCGCCGCGGGCGTGATGCTGATCGGCCAGGTGGCGATGAGCTTCGTCGGCCCGCTGGACCAGTACGCCGCGGCCAACCTGGGCGCCAACGCGAACGCGACGCTGGGCTACGCCAGCCGGCTGCTTTCCTTGCTGCTGGGCATCGGCGCCGTGTCGGTGGGCCGCGCCGCGCTGCCGGTGCTGGCCGACGTGCAAGCGCGGGGCGACACCGGCCGCGCGCGCGGCATGGCGCTGAAATGGTCGGTGCTGATGGTGGGCGCGGGCGCCGTCGCCGTCGCGGTCGGCTGGGTGCTGGCCCCGTGGGGCGTGTCGGTGCTGTTCCAGCGGGGCGCCTTCACTGCTGAAAACACCGAGGCCGTCGCGCATGTGCTGCGCTGGGGCCTGCTGCAATTGCCTTTCTATTTTGGCGTGCTGATCCTGGTGCAGTTGCTGGCCAGCCAGAACCGCTATCGCATCATGGCCGCCATTGCCGTCGCCAATTTTGCGCTGAAGGCGGTATTGAACACCGTGCTGGCGCCCAAGATGGGCGCGGCCGGCATCATGCTGGCGACCAGCCTCATGTATGTGCTGTCCTTCGCGTGCTACCTGGTGGTGGCCATGCGCAAGGCCGAACCCAAGGAGGCCGATTGAATGTCCCAAGCCGATTCCGGCCGTGCCTTGCGCGTCCTGCTTTTCATCCATTCGCTGCATGGCGGCGGCGCTGAACGCGTTGCCGCCGACCTGAGCGCCCACTGGGCCGAGATGGGGCGCGACGTGATGGTGGTGACGCAGGCCGGCGCCGAAGGCGACGTCTATGCCCTGCACCCCAAGGTTCGCCGCGAAGTCCTGCATACGGCAGGCGAGGGCGGCGGCCTGCGCGGCATCTGGAGCAACGTGCAGCGCGTGCGCGCGTTGCGCCGGGTGATCAAGGCGTTCCGGCCGGACATCGTGCTGGGCATGATGACCACGGCATCCGTGCTTTCCGTGCTGGCCAGTACCGGCCTGGGCTGCCGCGTGATCGCCACGGAACATACGCATCCGCCGTCACAGACCTTGTCGGGCCTGTGGCTGCGCTTGCGCCGGCTGACCTATCCGCGCGCCGCTCGTGTGGTTGCACTGACGCGCGGCACGGCCGACTGGATCGAACAGCACGTGCCCGGCTCCCGGCTGGCGGTCATTCCCAACCCGGTGCATTGGCCCTTGCCGCGCGCCGAACCGCTGCTGATCCCCGTGTCGGGCGACGGACGCAAGCGATTGCTGGCGGTCGGCCGGCTGCATGCGGACAAGGGCTTCGACCTGCTGGTCCAGGCGTTCGCCACGCTGGCGCCATCGCATCCGGACTGGGATCTGGTTATCCTTGGCGAAGGCGGGGAACGCGCGGCCCTGCAAGCGCAGGTGGACAAGGCCGGCCTGGCGCCGCGCGTGTCGATGCCCGGACGCGCCGGCAACGTGGGCGACTGGTACCAGAGCGCCGACCTATACGTGCTGACCTCCCGCTTTGAGGGGCTGTCCAATACCTTGCTTGAATCGATGGCCAGCGGCTTGGCGGCCGTGTCTTTCGATTGCGATACCGGCCCGCGTGAAATCGTGCGGGAGGGTATCGACGGCGTGCTGGTCCGGCCCAACGGCGATGTGCCCGCGCTGTGCAAGGCGCTGGCGGACGTCATGAGCGATGATGCCGCGCGCCAACGCATGGGGCAGGCGGCGACTGACGTGCGTGACCGTTTTTCGGCCACGCGCGTGCTGCAACAATGGCAAGAACTTTTTGACGGCGTGCGCGCATCGGGCCGGTAGGCCCGCGCGCCGCGCCGTTGCTACGGTGACCACGAGAACTACATCATGTGTGGAATAGTCGGAATTTGGGGCCCCCTCGGAAACAAGGAGCGCGTGCTGGCGGAAAGCTGCCGCCGCATCCGCCACCGCGGGCCGGACAGCAACGGTTTCTGGGAAGACGCCGGCGCCGAATTGGCCCTGGCGCACGTCCGCCTGGCGATCCTGGACCTGACCGAAGCGGGCCACCAGCCCATGGCGTCCGCATGCGGACGCTATGTGATGGTCTTCAACGGCGAGATCTACAACCACCTGGACATTCGCAAGCAGCTGGAGCAATCCGCGCTGGCGCCGTCCTGGCGCGGACACTCGGATACCGAAACCCTGTTGGCGGGCTTCACCGCGCTGGGCATCGAGGCGACCTTGCAGGCCGCGGTCGGCATGTTCGCGATCGCGCTGTGGGACCGTGCGTCGCGCAAGCTGGTGCTGGCGCGCGACCGCATGGGCGAAAAGCCCCTGTACTACGGCTATTCGGGCGCCGAGCTGGTGTTCGCTTCGGAATTGAAGGGGCTGATGCCCATCCCCGGATTTGGCCGCGACCTGAACCGCAATGCGTTGGCGTCGTTCATGCGGCACAACTACATTCCGGCGCCCCAATCCATCTATGAAGGCATCGCCAAGCTGCCGCCGGGAACCTGGGTCGAATTCACGGCCGACGACGCTCGCAGCCGCCGCATGCCGGAACCGCGCGTGTACTGGTCGGCGCGCGACGCGGCCGACACTGCCGCCAGATCATTGTTGAAATTCGAGTCGGACGCGCAAGCCACCGAAGCGCTGGAAGGCGTGCTGTCCAAGGCGGTTGGCGGCCAGATGCTGGCCGACGTCAGCCTGGGTGCCTTTTTGTCGGGCGGCATCGATTCGTCCACCATCGTGGCCCTGATGCAGGCGCAAAGCGCCAAACCGGTGCGCACCTTCGCGATCGGTTTCCACGAAAAGGGCTACGACGAGGCGCAGCACGCGAAGGCCGTGGCCACGCACCTGGGCACCGACCACACCGAGCTCTATGTGACCGCGGCGGACGCATTGGCCGTGGTGCCTTCGTTGGCGGACATGTACGACGAACCGTTTGCCGATTCGTCGCAAATCCCGACCTCGCTGGTCACGAAAATGGCGCGCCAGCACGTGACCGTGGCGCTGTCGGGCGACGGTGGCGATGAGCTCTTCGGCGGCTATTCGCGCTATTTCCGCGTAAACAACTGGTGGCAACAGTGCGAGCGCGTGCCCGCGCTGCTGCGTAAGCCCGCGGGCGCGCTGCTCTCGGCCTCCACGCATCTGCCGGGGCGCGGCGCGTGGCGCGGCAAGGTCGGCAAGCTGGGTGAATTGCTGCGCACGGACTCGCGCGGCGATTTCTATCGCCACTTCGTGTCGTACTGGGCCGAGCCGTCCAAGGTGGTCAAGGGCGGCGTGGAACCGGTCTCGGAATTTGCGCGGGCCATGCAGGGTTCCACGTTCGAGTCCATGATGAAGCTGGACACAGTGACCTATCTGCCCGACGACATCCTGGTCAAGGTGGACCGCGCGGCCATGGCGGTCAGCCTGGAAACGCGCGTGCCGCTGATCGACCACCGGGTCTATGAATTCGCGTGGGGCCTGCCGCACCAGTACAAGGTGCGCGGCAACACGGGCAAGTGGTTGCTGCGCCAGGTGTTGCATCGCCACGTGCCGCAAGCGCTGGTGGACCGCCCCAAGCGCGGCTTCGCCGTGCCGCTGGCGGCTTGGCTGCGCGGCCCCTTGCGGGAATGGGCGGATGCCCTGCTGGACCCCACGCGCCTGCGCCAGGAAGGCTGGTTCGAACCCGAACCCATCCTGCGCAAGTGGCGTGAACATACGTCGGGCCATCGCAACTGGGATAGCCATTTGTGGGGCGTCTTGATGATGCAGGCCTGGTTGGACCGTTATCGGACAGGATCGGATCAAGGGGGATCGATTGGGAGTCTCTGACGAATGAGAATATTGATGCTGGTCAGTTCCATGCATGCGGGCGGCGCCGAACGGGTCGCGGCCACGCTGGTCAATGCATGGGCCGAACGCGGCGATTCCGTCACGTTGACGCCTACCTACTCGTCCAAGGGCACCTGCTTTTATCCATTGTCGGACAAGGTCGAATTGGCCTGGCTGGCGGACCTTGCGGGCACGCGCGTTTCGGGTGCGATGGCCGCATTCAAGCGCCTGCTGGCGCTGCGCAAACATATCCGCGACACCCAGCCCGACGTGGCGGTGTCGTTCCTGACCAACGTCAATGTGGCCGCCATCCTCGCGACGCGCGGCCTGGGCGTGCCGCTGATCGTCTGCGAGCGCACCAACCCGGTCGCCGAGACCACGACAGGAACGGTGTGGCGCAGGCTGCGCCGCCTGTTGTATCCGCGCGCCGACATGGTGACGGTGCAGGCGGAAGACACCGCGGGTCCGTTTTCGCGCCAGGTGCCCGGCATCAAGCGTCTGGCCGTCATTCCCAATCCGTTGCCCGCCCCGTTGCTGAACGCCCCGCGCGTGATGCAGCGCGACGGGGACGGCCCGCGCGACCTGCTGGCGATGGGCCGCCTCGTGACGGACAAGCAATTCGACCTGCTGATCGACGTCTTCGCGCAATTGGCGCCGTTGAATCCCGACTGGAACCTGCGCATCTGGGGCGAAGGCCCCGAGCGCGCCGCGCTTGAAGCGCAGATCGCACGACTGGGCCTGCAATCTCGGATCAGTCTGCCCGGCCGCACGGAAGCGCCCTGGGAAGAACTGGCCCGGGGCCAGGCCTTCGTGCTGAGTTCGCTGGTCGAGGGCTTTCCCAATGTTCTCCTCGAAGCCATGTCGCTGGGCCTGCCCAGCGTGGCGTTCGACTGCCCCAGCGGTCCGCGCGAGATGACGCGCGACGGGCAAGACGCCCTGCTGGTGCCGGCGGGCGACCGCGGCGCCTTGCGCGACGCGTTGCAACGCATCATGGGCGATCTGAATTTGCGCCGGCAACTGGGCGAACGCGGCGCAACGGCGGTGCGCCACCGCTATGCGCTGGCCAGCGTGCTATCTGAATGGGATGAACTGTTCGAAGCGGTGCAGGAGGGGCGATGAGCACCCCGGCAATGCGCGTCCTGCACGTCATTACCGGCTTGGGGCAGGGCGGTGCGGAATCCGTGCTGTTGCGCCTGGCGACATACCCCGAATCCGGCGTGGAGCATATCGTCGTGTCATTGACCGATGAAGGCATCTATGGAGAGCGCCTGCGCGCGGCCGGCGTGGCCGTGCATGCGCTGGGCATGAAGCGCGGCCGCGTGAGCCTGGGCGGTTTCCTGGCCTTGCGCCGTTTGATTGCAAACAGCCGCCCCGATGCTGTTCAGACCTGGATGTACCACGCCGATCTGATCGGCGGCCTGGCTGCCCGGCTGGCGGGCGTGCGCGCCGTCGCCTGGGGCATCCGCAATTCGGGCGCGCACCTGGAACGCAGCAGCCGCTCGGCACGCCTGGTGCTGCGGGCGTGCGCGCTGCTGTCGGGCAGCGTGCCTCGCGCGATCATCTGCGCCGCGCAGAACGCCGCCGAGCGCCACGCCGAAAAGGGCTACCGGCGCGACCGCATGGTGGTGATCTCGAACGGCTATGACCTGTCGCGCTATGCGCCTGACGCGCAGGCCCGCGCACGCATGCGGGCGCAATGGGGCCTGTCCGAAGACGCGCCCGTGATCGGTTGCGTGGCCCGTTGGGATCCGCTCAAGGATCACGCCAACCTGCTGCGTGCCGTGGCCGCGCTGGTGCGCGACGGCCGCGACGGGGGCTTGCGCTGCGTGCTGGTCGGGCGCGGCATGACGGCGGACAACACCGAGCTGGCGGCGCTGATCGACAAGCTTTCGCTACGCGAACGGCTGATCCTGGCTGGTCCCAGCGACGACGTGCCCGCGGTGATGAACGGGCTGGACTTGCATGTGTTGTCCAGCTGCGCGGAAGGCTTTCCCAATGTGGTCGCCGAGGCGATGGCCTGCGGCGTCTACTGCGTGGTGACCGACGTGGGCGACGCCGCCTTTATCGTCGGCGACACCGGTGTCGTGGTGCCGCCCGAACAGGCCGAAGCGCTGGCGCGCGGCATCGAGACCGCCCTCTGCGACGTGGCCGCGCGGGGCAGCGGGCGGGCCGGCGAAGCCGGGCGTGCCCGCGTGCTTGAAAATTTCGACCTTGCCCGGATGGTGCAACGTTACCTCGCCGTATGGCGCCGTATTTCTGGAGTCCAGGCATGACCGCAGGCCGTCGCCTGATGTTCGTCGTCAACAACCCGGCATTCTTCATGTCGCATCGCGTGCCGGTGGCGCAAGCCGCGCAGCGCGCGGGCTACGACGTGCATGTGGCCACGATGGACGGGCCTGCCGTGGCCGACATCGAGGCGCTGGGCATGACGCACCACGCGATCCCGATGACGCGCAGCGGCAAGCACCCCTTGCAGGAATTGGGCACATTGCTGGCCCTGGTCCGCTTGTTCCGGCGCGTGCGTCCGGACGTGGTGCACCTGGTCACCATCAAACCCGTGCTCTACGGCGGCATTGCCGCGCGCCTGGCTCGCGTGCCGGGCATGGTGGCTGCGATTTCGGGGCTGGGCTTCGTGTTCCTGTCCGACACGCTGAAGATGCGGCTGGTGCGCTCGGTGGTGGCCAGGCTGTACCGAATTGCGTTGGGCCACCCCAACAGCCGCGTGATCTTCCAGAACGCCAATGACCGCGATCTGCTCAAGTCACTGGGCGCGGTGCGAGACGGGCAGGTGGTCATGATCCGCGGCGCTGGCGTCGACCTGGACGCCTATCGCGCATTGCCCGAGCCGGCGGCGCCGCCGGTCGTGGTCACGATGGTGGCCCGCTTGTTGCGTGACAAGGGCGTGCAGGAGTTCGTGCAGGCCGCAGGCATGCTGCGCCAGCGGGGCGTGCCGGTGACGATGCAATTGGTCGGCGGCGTGGATGCGGGCAACCCCGCGTCGGCGACGCAGGATGAGGTCGAAGCCTGGCAACGCGATGGGGCGGTCCAGGCGCTGGGCGAGCGTTCGGATGTGCCCGAGCTGTATGCGGCGTCCCATATCGCCGTGCTGCCGTCGTACCGCGAAGGCCTGCCCAAGTCGTTGATCGAGGCCGCCGCTTGCGCACGCGCCGTCGTGACGACCGACGTGCCCGGCTGCCGGGATGCGATCGAACCCGGTGAAACGGGTTTGCTGGTGCCGGTGCGGGATGCACAGGCCTTGGCCGACGCCATCGCCCGCCTGGCCGAAGACGCGACGTTGCGGCAGGCGATGGGCAAGGCAGGCCGGGCGCTGGCCGAACGCGAGTTCAATATCGACCAGGTTGCCCGTATTCATGTGGCGCTTTACGACACGCTAAGCGCCTGACGGCTTGCGGCCGCGCCGGCCGGCTAGTGGCGGCGCGAGATCGCGTCGATCCAGAAGCGGGTGGACGGGTCCTGCTGGCTGGTCTGCGGCGAGTCCAGCTCGCGCATGATGTTCTTGGCCAGCACCTTGCCGAATTCCACGCCCCATTGGTCGAACGGGTTGATGCCCCAGATTACGCCCTGCACGAAGACCTTGTGTTCGTACAGCGCCAGCAGCGCGCCCAGCGTATAGGCTTCCAGTCTGGGCAGCACGATCAGCGAAGAAGGGCGTCCGCCCGGGTGGACCCGATGTTGCGCCAGCAGGCGCGCGCGGGCCGGATCGCGTTCGGTGGCGGAGGTTTCCGCCAGCGCCTCGTCGAAAGATTTGCCGCGCAGCAGCGCGGAACGCTGCGCCAGGCAATTGGCGATCAGCAGTTCATGGTGGCGGGCATAGTCGTGGTTGGGTTGTTCGCACAAGATGAAATCCACCGGCGCGCCCATGGTGTCCTGGTGCAGCCATTGGAAGAACGTGTGCTGGCAGTCCGTGCCCGACATGCCCCAGATCGCAGCCCCCGTCGGCACGCCTGCGGGGCTGCCGTCGGCGGTGGCGACTTTGCCCAGTGACTCCATTTCCAGTTGCTGCGCCCACGGCACGATGTGGTACAGCCGCGAGTCATAGGGCGCGATGACCAGCGAGTCATAGCCCAGCACGCTGCGATTGACCACGCCGGCCAGCGCCAGCTGCACCGGGGCGTTTTCCGCGATCGGGGCGGTGCGGAAGTGCTCGTCCATGGCTGCGGCGCCTGCCAGCAGCTGATCGAACGCGTCGTTGCCCAGCGCCAGCGCGATCGGCAGGCCGATCGCCGACCACAGCGAATAGCGGCCGCCAACCCAGTCCCAGATCTGGAAAATGTGGTCGGGCAAGATCCCCAGGTTCAACGCGGCTTCGACGTTGGACGTGATCGCCACGACCTGCTTGATGGGATCGGCCACGCCGGCTTCCCGCAACCAGTTCATGGCGACTTCGGCGTTGGCCAGCGGTTCGGTGGTCGTGAAGGATTTTGATGCGACGATGACCAGCGTGTCGTGCGGGTCCAGCCGGCTCATGGCGTCGGCGACGGAGTGCGAGTCGACGTTCGAGGCAAAGCGCACTTCCCGTTTCGCGCCGCCATGGCGCAGGGCGCGCGTTACCAGGCGGGGTCCCCAGTCGCTGCCGCCGATGCCCAGATGCAGCACGTAGCCGTATCGGTCCGCCGCGTCGGCCTCGCGCACGAATTCGCGCAGGCGTTCGCGTTCGGCCAGCACGGCGCCGGCCACCGCGGCGGGCGGCTGCGGCGCGCGCAGGGCGGTGTGCCAGGCGGCGCGGTCTTCCGTCCAGTTGGCGTTGCCGCCGTCGAACAGCGTGGCGCGGGCGGCGTCAAAGCCCTGCTGCGCCAGCAATGCCGCCGATGCTTCCTGCAAGGCGGGGGAGTGGGCCTGCGCGCTCAGGTCCAGGCGCAGCCCCGGAGCGTTGATCAGCCGCAATTGCTCGCCGCGTCGCGAGGCGGAGTTCGCCGCCGCGGTGAATTGTTGCCAGGCCGGGCTGTTGGGAAGAGACATGGACGGTTCAGAAAGGCAGTTTGGCTTCCGGCGCGAGCTTGCCCAGTTCGCGGCGGAAATCGGCTTGGATGCGTTGTAGCGCCTCGGTCGTTTCCGCTTCGAAACGCAGCACGACCACCGGCGTGGTGTTCGACGGCCGCGCCAGGCCGAAGCCGTCCGCGTATTCCGCACGGACGCCGTCGATGGTGAGCACACGGCGGGCGTCGGGGAATTGGCCTTGGTCCTGCAATGCCTGGACCAGGGCGAAGGGCTGGCCTTCTTCCATTTCCAGCTTCAGCTCGGGCGTGGACACGTCTTGCGGCAAGGCTTCCAGCGGTGCGCACGCATCGGCGAAGCGCGACACGATTTCAAGCAGGCGGGCGCCGGTGTACAGGCCGTCGTCGAAGCCGTACCAGCGCTCTTTGAAGAAGATGTGGCCGCTCATTTCGCCTGCCAGCGGGGCGCCGGTTTCAGCCAGCTTCGCCTTGACCAGTGAATGGCCCGTCTTCCACATCAGCGGCTCGCCGCCGGCGGCGTCGACCGACAGGCCCACGTGGCGGCTGCACTTCACGTCATAGATGATGGTGGCGCCGGGATTGCGTTCCAGCACGTCGCGGGCGAAAAGCACCAATTGGCGGTCGGGCCAGATGATCTGGCCGGATTTCGTGACCACGCCCAGACGGTCGCCGTCGCCGTCGAAAGCCAGTCCCAGTTCGCAGTCGGTTTCCGCCACGCACTTGATCAGGTCTTGCAGGTTCTTGGGTTCGGCGGGGTCGGGATGGTGGTTGGGGAAGGTGCCGTCGACTTCGCAGAACAGTTCGGTCACCTCGCAGCCCAGTGCGCGGAACAACTGCGGCGCAACCGCCCCTGCGACACCGTTGCCGCAGTCGATCGCAATCTTCATGGGGCGCGCCAGTTTGACGCCGGACGCCACGCGCGCGATGTAGGCCGCGACCAGGTCCAGTTGGCGGCGAACGCCGGCCTGGGCCGCCGGGGCGGCAGCGCCGCCGTTCATCGCGGCGCTCAGGGCCTGCACGTCGTCGCCGTATAGCGCGCGTCCGCCCATCATCATCTTGAAGCCGTTGTACTTGGGAGGGTTGTGGCTGCCCGTGATGGCCACGCCCGAGCCGCACTGCATGATGTGCGTGGCGAAATAGACCAGGGGGGTCGGCACCATCCCGATGTCGACGGTGTCCACGCCGCCCTCCAGCATGCCCTCTTGCAGCGCCGTCGACAGCATCTCGCTGCTGAGGCGGCCGTCGCGGCCCACCACCAGCGTCTGCACGCCTTCAGCCCGGGCGCGGGCGGCCAGCGCCCCGCCCAAAGCGCGGGCGAACGTGGCGTCGATCAGGTCCGGGACGGTGCCACGGATGTCATAGGCCTTGAAGACCGAAGCAGGAAAGTGCGACTTGTTATTACCCACGACGATTCCTTGATAACGGTGTTACAGCGGGGAATTCGACGGGGCGACATGGTGAAAACCCGCGCATCGAAACCCGGCTGGCAAGAGGGTCAAGGTGGAATTATCCTCCATTGGCGGGTAGCGCCTCATCCCGCGGGCGGAGTAGGGCATCTTAAGGGTTGGCGCGCGCCCTGGTTTGGTGCATGTGGGGGCGGAACGCATTGATCCGGTGCGGATGCCGAGGCGGCCGAAAGGGCCTTTGCCAGAGGGCGGCGCATGGCATGGAAATTGCTCGTCATCCGAAGGTGATACGCTTGCTATGCAAGCAGAAAGACCGGGAGGGGCCATGGGTGCCAAAGTTTCTACTGTCATGTCGTCAAGGGGAGCCACCAGCAGGCGCGGCCCCCCCACGGACTATGCCGGGCCGGCCGCCGGTCGTGAACGCCGGCTTGATATCCATGTATTCGTATCGGAAACCGGCGAACTGGCCACCGGCCGCGCCTGGGAGCGCTGCGTCTGGCGCGACGCCCGGGTGCTGATCGCCGAATGCCCGGCGCCGCATCTGCCGGCTTCCGTCGAGGCCGCGTTGCGAGTGATTGCCGCCGATGTCGCCCGCGACCGCGGATGGCAGGGGATGGGCACGGTGGCCTTTTCGCTGGACGATCGCAGCGGGGTCTTCCGGGTGTCGGGCGCGCAGGCGCAGCCGAATGCCGCCGGCTCGCCCGTTGCCGGCCATGATCCCGATGCCGCCCACGCACTGGAAATGCGCATCGACGGCTGCGTCGACCGCCGCCTGCCCTGCACGCGCCTCTTGGTGTGCGGCGCGACGCGCGGCGAGGCCCTGCGCCGCGCCTATCGCGCGCTGTCCGAAATGCCGGGACCCGCGGGCGTCGACCGGGCGTTCCTGATGAACCGCATCGCGTCCCGGGCCTACTGCTCCGGGCTGACCGGCACACGGCTGGACCAGGCCGTCGGTTAGACGTCGGGCTTTGCCTACCCTGCGGGGCGGGCGATTCCGCCCCTACAATAGTCCGCATATCCCTTGACCTGCGCCTGGGCGACACCAGGCCTTTCTTGTGCGGCGCCTATGACTTTGCTGAGCGATCTACAGTCCCTGCTGGGGTTCTCCCATGTGTTGACCGGCGCTGACGCCGAACCCTACGTGCAGGATTGGCGCAGGCGCTACCGTGGCACCGCCTTGGCGGTTATTCGGCCGGGTTCGACGCAAGAGGTCGCCGACGCCGTGAAACTGTGCCTGCACCATGGCGTGCCGGTGGTGCCGCAAGGCGGCAATACCGGTTTGTGCGGTGGCGCCACGCCGGACGAATCCGGCCGCGCCGTGGTGCTGTCCACGGCCCGCCTGACCGCCGTGCGCAATCTGGATACCGCGAACGACACCATCACGGTAGAGGCAGGCTGCATCTTGCAGGCCGTTCAAGAAGCCGCCGCGGGGGCCGACCGCCTGTTTCCGCTGAGCCTCGCGGCCGAGGGCAGCTGCACGATCGGCGGCAACCTGGCCACCAACGCCGGCGGCACGCAGGTGCTGCGCTACGGCAACACGCGCGACCTGACGCTAGGGCTGGAAGTGGTGACCGCGGAAGGCGAAGTCTGGGACGGCCTGCGCGGCTTGCGCAAGGACAACACCGGCTACGACTTGCGCGATCTCTACATCGGCAGCGAAGGCACGCTGGGCATCATCACCGCCGCCACGCTGAAGCTGTTTCCCCGGCCCGTGGCGTCTTGCACGGCGCTATTGACGGTGGACACGGTCGACCACGCGGTGGACCTGCTGTCACGCGCACGTTCAGGGTTTGGCGCCGCGCTGACCGGCTTTGAACTCATGAGCGGCGCCTGCCTCCAGGCCGTGGTGCGCCTGTTCCCGCAGCAGCGCCTGCCCTTCGAAGGGGATTCGGCCGAATCGCCCTGGTTCGCGCTGCTGGAACTGTCCGACAGCGAAAGCGAGGCGCATGCGCGCGAACGCTTCGAGGCCGTGCTGGGCGATGCCATCGATGCAGGCCTGATCGGCGATGCCGCCATTGCCGCCAATGTGGCGCAGAGCAAAGCGCTGTGGCACTTGCGCGAGAGCATCCCGCTGGCCGAGGCCGAGCTGGGCAAATCGGTCAAGCACGACGTATCCATCCCCATTTCGTCCATCGCCGGGTTCGTGCACAAGACCAATGCCTTGCTCCAAGCGCGTTTTCCGGGCGTGCGGCACGTGATCTTCGGCCATCTGGGCGACGGCAACCTGCACTACAACGTGGCCAACGCGGCCGGCCAGACCGAAAGCGAACTGCTGGCGCTGCAAAGCGAAATCTACGGCGTGGTGCATGACAGCGTGCACGCGCACAGCGGTTCCATCAGCGCCGAGCACGGCGTCGGGCAGCTCAAGCGCGATGAACTGCCGCGCTACAAGAGCCCCGTTGAACTGGCGCTGATGCGGCGGATCAAGCGCGCGCTGGACCCGCAGGGGCTGATGAACCCCGGCAAGGTACTGCAAGCCTGAGTCCGCCAACGCGCACCGATCCCGATTCCAACAAGGAACTTCAACTTATGGCTGCCAGCCCCGCGGCAGGTGCGAACAACCGGATCCTGATCGTCGAAGACGATCCCATCATCGCCGGCAATCTCTACACCTTCCTGGAAGCGCGCGGTTTCCTGCCGGACGTGGCCTACACCGGCCATGCCGCGCTGGAGCGCGCAAAAGCGCAGCGTTTCGACGCCGTCATCCTGGACATCGGGCTGCCCGGCATGGACGGCAACGCGGTGCTGCACATCCTGCGCAACGACATGCGGATGTCGGCGCCGGTGCTGATGCTGACCGCGCGCGACAGCCTCGAAGACAAGTTGACGGGGTTTTCGCACGGCGCGGACGATTACCTCACCAAACCCTTTGCCCTGCTGGAAGTCGAGGCCCGCCTGCTGGCCCTGATCCAGCGCGCGAAAGGCGACACGGTGGATTCCGTGCGCCAGTTTGGCCCGCTACAGTACGACACGCGCAGCCGTGGCGTATCGGTCAATGGCACGCCCGTGCACCTGACGCGAAAGGCCGGCCTCATCATGGAGGCCCTGATGCGCGATCCCGGCCGGGTGGTGGCGCGCGAAGAACTGGAATCCGTGCTGTGGGGCAACGAGCCGCCGTCTTCCGATGCGCTGCGCAGCCAGGTCCACCTGCTGCGGCGCGCGTTGGCCGATGCCGGCTTCGACGGCATCGAGACCCTGCACGGCACCGGCTGGAGGCTGGTGCTACCCGGGGACGCGCCATGACACGCGCGGCCGGCGGCACATTGACCCAGCGGGTGGTGTGGGCGCTGACGGGCACGGTCGCGTTGTTCGTCACGGCGCTGGCCTTGCTGGCCTATCTGACTTTCGACCAGATGGAAGACGATCTGGTCAACGACATCCTGAATACGGAAATGGACCGATTGGTCCAACATGCCCGCGCCAGCGACGAGTTCATGCCGCGCCAGGGCGCGCGCGAGCTGGGCGGTTCCATGCGGGCATGGATGAGCGTCGACGGTCAACGCCCCGCCGGTATTCCCGATGAAGTCCTGGGGTTGGAGAGCGGGCTGCACCTGATCGAACCCGGGGCCTATACCTGGCACGTGATGGTGGCCGACACCGGACGGGGCAAGGTTTATCTGTTGTACGACGCCACCGATAACGAAGAACGGGTGCACGACTTCGGCTTGATCGTGCTGGGCGTCGGCGCCATCTGTGTGATCGGTGCCTATGCGTTGTCGCGCCGGGTGGCGGCAGTGGCGGTGGGGCCGCTGCTGGACCTGACCGACCGTCTGTCCACCTGGGCGCCGGGATCGCCCGACATGGCGGTGACGCGCGACGACGAGGCGGGCCGGCTGATCGAAGCCTTCAACCGCGTGCAAAACCAGGTCGACCGATCGATCGCCCGCGAACGCGAGTTTGCGGGCAACCTGAGCCACGAGGTTCGCACGCCGCTGGCTGCCATCCGCTCAGACAGTGAATTGATGCTGCTTACCCAGGCGTTGACGCCAGACCAGCGCCAGCGCCTGACCCGCGTGGTGGATAACGTGGATGATGTAATCGTATGCCTGGAAAGCGCCCGGGCGATGGCGCGTGACCAGCTGCTGCCCCCCGCGCCGGTGGACGTGGCCGAGTGCATGGAAGACGCGTGGCGCGGCTACGAGGCGCAGGCCGGACAAGCCCAATTGCGCTGGGACAACCAGATCGCGCCCGGCCATGTCCTGACGCTGGACCGTTATGCGCTGCTGACCGTGCTGCGCAACCTGGTGCGCAATGCGGTGGAGCACGCCGCCCCAGCGACGCTGACAACCCGTTTCAGCGCGCCGGACACCCTGGAACTGAGCGACGACGGCAAGGGAATCGCCGCCGACGATTTGCCGTTCCTGTTCCGCCGCTACTACAGCGGACGGATGCGGGATTCCAATGCCGGCGACCGCGACGAGACCGCCCGTGGCCTGGGGCTGGCGATCGCCAAGCGCGTCTGCGACATGCAAGGCTGGTTGCTGACCGTCGAATCGTCGCGCGAACCGGAGACCCGGGGAACCCGCTTTTCGCTCCGTTTCGATGCGGGCCTCGCGGCCCCGACGGGCGCGGCGGCTGGCGGCGTTGCGCCGGCGGAACAGGGCCGAATTTGACGAAATTTCGACTCTCGGCGAACTAAGCTCTTCGCTTGTCCGATGCGTCCCTCGTCTATCGACCCATGCCGTCCCCTTTGCTGCCTGCGGCGCGTGCGCCGTCGCCTGTCTGGTATCTCTGCAGCCAGCTGATCGGCGTGACGCTGGCGCTGGCCTGCCTGGCCTGGTGGGCCAATGCCTCGGGCCTGGACCTGCGCATTGCCCGGGCGCTGTTCGATCCTGTCCTGGACGACTTTCCGTTGCATGTGAACCGTTGGCTGGACCTGTTGGGGCATCGCATGGTGCTGGCCTTGCCGATCGGCGTGGCGCTGGCGGCCGTGGGCGTGGCGGCAGCCAGTTTCCGCATCCCGGCCTGGCGCGCATGGCGCGGACCGGCCATGGCCCTGGCGGCGACCTGCCTCGTGGGTCAATTGGTCGCCAATCAGCTCAAGCACTACACAACGCTTCCGCGGCCCTACGACTTGCAGACGTTGGGCGGCTACACACCGTATCCGCTGCATTGGTGGACCTGGGCGCGAGCGCGCGCCGGGGGCGCCTTGCCCAGCGGTCACGCGGGTGCGGGCTATTCGATGCTGACCCTGTACTTCGTGGGCTGGGCCCTCGGTCGACCGGCCTGGCGCTGGTGGGGGCTGGCCGTGGGCGTGGCCGCGGGCGCCGGCTTTTCGGGGGTGCGCATTCTGCAGGGCGCCCATTTCCTGAGCCAGACGCTTTGGTCCGCCGCGCTGTTGTGGTTTCTTGCCGCGCTGTTCTTCTATCCGGTGATGG
>NZ_JBHFII010000061.1:356702-365443 GCF_057334215.1 Achromobacter maghribensis
ACCCCGCCCGTCAGTTGAGCAGCACGCCGGGCAGCCAGAGCGAAAAGGCCGGCACGTAGGTCACCAGCGCCAGCGCCGCCAGCAGGGCGCCGTAGAACGGCCAGATCGTTCGCATCACCGTGCCGACCGATACGCCGCCAATGGCGCAGCCGACAAACTGCGTCGTCCCCACCGGCGGTGTATTCAGCCCCAACGCGCAATTCAGCAGTATCACGATCCCGAATTGCACGGGCCCCATGCCGTACTGCATGCAGATGGGCAGGAAGATGGGCGTGCAGATCAGGATGGTGGCGGCCATGTCCAGAAACGTGCCAAGCACGAACAGGATGATGTTGACCATCAGGAAGATGGCCCACGGGCTGGTCGACACCGACGCCATCAGTTCGCCGGTTTTTTCCGCCACGCCGTAGAAGCTGATCAGGTAGCCGAAGGTGGCTGAAATGCCGATCAGCAGCAACACGACGCCAGTCGTCTTGACGGCTTTGCTGGCCGCCCGCACGAACTGATCCCAGGTCAGCGACCGATATACGAAGATCGTCAGCGCCAGCGCATACAGTACCGCGACCGCCGCGGATTCCGTCGCGGTGAAGACGCCGCTGAGGATACCCGTGATGATCAGCACCACCACGAACAGGCCCGGCGCCGCCGCGACCAGCGAACGCAGCACGATGCCCCAGCCCGGGAAGGTGCCCGCCGGATATCCCCGGCTGCGCGCCACGAAATACGCGGCCGCCAGGTTGCACAGGGTCAGGATCACCGCCGGCACGACGCCCGCCGCGATCAGCGCCGCGATCGACACCTTGCCGCCCGCCGCCAGCGTGTAAATGATGATGTTGTGGCTGGTGGGCATCAGCGCGCCGACCAGCGCGGCATGCGTGGTGACGTTCACGGCATAGTCCGCGTGGTAGCCCTCGCGCTTCATCATCGGGATCATCACGGACCCCATCGCCGATACATCCGCCACCGGCGACCCCGACACGCCGCCGAACAGCGTGCAGGCCACTACGTTGGACATGCCCAGCCCCCCGCGCACATGCCCGACCAGCGACTTGGCGAACGCCACGATGCGGTCGGCGATGCCGCCGTACAGCATGAGCTCGCCCGTGAAGATGAAGAAAGGGATGGCCAGGAACGAGAACGCGTTCATGCCCGAGGTCATCTGCTGGAAGGCCACCGCCAGCGGCAGGTCCTCGACCATGATGGCCGTGATGGACGACAGGCCGATGGCGAACGCGACCGGCACGCCGATCACCAGGAACCCCATGAACGTAAACGAAAGCAGTGTCAGCGCCATGCCGGTACCACCTTATGGTTGCGCAGGATGGCGATGATGTGCTCGATGGAAAAGAGCGCGATCAAGGTGCCCGACAAGGTTGCGGGGATGTACTTCCAGGCGTTCGAGATGCCCAGGTTGGGGATCTTGTAGGCCGCGACGGATTCAGCCAGGACGCCGCAGTTCCAGGCCATCAGCACGCCGAACAGCAGCACCAGCAGATGGATGAAGATGCGCAGCCGGCGCTGGCCGGCCTTGGGCAGCGCGTCCAGCAGCGACTCGAAGCCGATGTGGCCCGCGTCGCGCACGCCGACGGCCGCGCCCAGCATGGTCACGTACAGCACCAGCAGCAGCGCCAGGCTTTCCGCCCAGGTCGGGGTGCTGTTGAGTACGTGACGGCCAACGATCTGCAAGGTCACGGCGACGATCAGGCAGACCAGCCCGAACACGCTGGTCCACATGCAGAATCGCGCTAGCGCCGCGCAGCCTCGGGTATAGGCATCCAGCGGGGCAGCCAGGGCTTGCGCCCGGCCCCCCGCGACGACATCGGTTTCATTCGTGGGTGTGGCCAACATGGTGCCCTCACTGGACGGCCTGGATCTTCGCGACCAGGTCTTTCATTTCGGGCGTGGTGACGAAACGCTCGTACACGGGCTTCATCGCGTTCTGAAACGAGGTCTTGTCCACCTCCACGATTTGCGAACCGGCGCGTTCGACCACGGACCGCGATTTCTGTTCGCGCTCGTCCCACAACTTGCGCATGTAGGGTACGGACTCGCGCGCCGCTTCGCGCAGGGTCTTCTGGTCGTCGGGCGGCAGCTTGTCCCATTGGCGCTTGGAGAAGATCAGGATCTCCGGGGTCATCGTGTGTTCGGTCATCGCGTAGAACTTCGCGACTTCGTAATGGTGCGCGCTTTCATAGCTGGGGAAATTGTTTTCGGCGGCGTCCACCAGCCCCGTTTTCAGCGACGTGTAGACCTCGCCCATGGGCATCGGCGTGGCGTTTCCGCCCATCGCCTCGACCATGGCAACCGATAGGTCGGATTGCTGGACGCGGATCTTCAGGCCTTTCGCGTCGGCCAGCGTCTTGATCGGTTTGTTGCGCGTGTACATCGAACGCGCGCCGCTGTCGTACCAGGCCAGGCCGACAAAGCCCGCGCCTTCGCACGAGCGCAGGATCTGGTCGCCGATATCGCTGTCCAGCACTTTGTGCAGATGCTGCTTGGAGCGGAACAGGAAGGGCAGCGACGGCACTCGGGTCGTCTGGCAGATGTTGTGCATGGCGGCGCTTGAAACGCGGGCCATGGCCAGGGCGCCCAGCTTGACCTGTTCGATCGAATCGTCTTCGTTGCCCAGCGCGCCGCCCGCGTACACCTTGACGGTGATGCGCCCATTGGTGCGTTGCTTGATCAGTTCGCCGAAGTGGCGCACGGCCAGCACGGTGGGATAGTCGTCGGGATGGATGTCGGCCGAGCGCAGTTCGGCGGCATGAGTGGCGGGAATCAGCGTCAGCAAGGCAGCCGCCGCCAAAATGGCGCGGGTCAGGGTGGGGCGCAGCATGTCTACCTCCGGTTGGAGTACGGCGTTTCGTCAGTGGCCAGGACGGCCTCGAAGCTCTTTGATATGGACGGGCCTACTTACTTCGCTTGGGGCCGCGCGACGGCCGCCCCGGTCGGGTGCTAACCGGCGCTTGCGGTTTCCTCCAGGCCCTGCGCGCCGGGGCGCAGGGCAAACACGGCGCCTTCAAGGCTGCCGGGCGCCGCGGATGGCGGGCGGATGGACGTGATGAACAGCGTGTCCATGCCGGCGCCGCCGAACGCGCACATCGCGACCCGGGCGGCGGGAACGTCCAGCGTCTGGTCCAGTCGACCCTCTGGCGTGTAGCGGTAGACGCGGCCGGCCTCGTTGCCGCAGATCCAGTAACCGCCGTCGGTGTCCACGGCCGCGCCGTCGGGGCGGCCGGCGGGCAAAGCGGAAATGAACGGGCGGCGGTTATGCGGCGTGCCCGTGTCGATGTCGTAGTCGAACGCCCAGACCATGGCGCGCGAAGGGTGGGAGTCCGAGAGGTACATCGTCCTGCCATCGGGGCTGAAGGCCATGCCGTTGGGCACGATCAGGTCGTCCAGCAGCACGGCCAGGCCTTGGGCGTCGTAGCGGTACAACTGGCCGGCAGGTTGCGCCAGCCCCATGTCCATGACCATCGTGCCCGCCAGGAAGCGGCCTTGCCGATCGCAACGGCCATCGTTGAAGCGCATGCCGGGCGCCGCGTGCGCGACGGAAACCAGCGGCCGCGGTTCGCAGGGTTGCCCGGCCCGCAACGGGTCACAGGCATAGAGGCCGTCTTCCATCGCCAACAGCCAGCCGGCCCCTCGCATGGCGATGCAGCCGGCCATCTGCGGCAGTGCCCAGTGCGCGATGTCGTCGTTTGCCGGCGACCAGCGCCACAGGGTCTTGCCCGGAATGTCGGTCCAGGTGAACGCCTGGTCGGCGGCGCGCCAGACCGGGCTTTCTCCTACGCCGCACAGCATGTTCCCGATACGTTCGACGGTTGCGGGCATGGTGGCGGTTACTCGGCCGATGAGGGCGTGGGGAAGGGAAAGGGACCCGCCTTGACGAAAGCGCCGCCCTGATAGCGGGCGGCGGGATCGTCGGCGGCTAGCGGAGGCTGCGCCTCGACCTGCGCGCGAAAGCGTTCGGAGGAGTCCTGGGGGACAAAGCCCAAAATCCTGGCGGCGTCGTCGTTCCACCAGCGGTCGCGGTTGGCCGATGCGCCGTACACGATCAGGTGGCCGACATCCGGCGTGAACAGCGAGCGCGTGACCAGGTCGGTCAGGTCGTCGTAGCTAAGCCACGTGACCATCATGCGACGGTCCTTGGGTTCGGGGAACGAAGAGCCGATGCGCAAGCACACGGTTTCGATGCCGTAGCGGTCGAAGTAGAAGCGCGACAGGTGTTCGCCGTAGGCCTTGCTCAAGCCGTAATAGCCGTCCGGGCGCAGCGGCACGTCCGCGTCCAGCTGTTTGCCCTGTTCATAGAAGCCGATGACGTGGTTCGAACTGGCGAACACCACGCGCCGCACGCCATGGATGCGGGCCGCCTCGTACAAGTTGTAGATGCCTTGAATGTTGGCGGGCAGGATCTCATCGAATGGCCGCTCTACCGATACGCCGCCCAGGTGGACGATGGCGTCGACGCCTTGCACCAGCCGGGATACCGCGGCGGGGTCGGCCAGGTCGCAGGCAATCGCTTCTTCCCCGGGGCCGGCGGGAGCGGGCGGGGCAATGTCGGAAACGCGAAGCACCTCCGCATGGGCCTTTAACCGGGGACGCAGTACCTGGCCCAGGTTGCCGGCTGCGCCGGTCAATAGCAAACGACGGCAGCGAAACGAGGCAGGCAGGGTGTTGACAGTTCGGCTCATGACGCAATGCTCGGTAAGAGGGCGCGTGGGGAGTAGACTTATCTGGTACGTTATCGTACAACTTGAGCAAAGTATAATGAGCGCCAAATTTCAGCGTCAAGCTTTGCGCAACCGCCTTCGGATAATCCCTGATGAACGCTCCTGTCGATACCCCCGTCTTGCCGCAGCGTCGTCCCCGGAACCTGGCCCAAGGCCTGGTCGAGAACATTTCCGAACGTATCCGAGGCGGCGATATCCGCCCGGGTGACAAGCTGCCCACCGAGTCCGAGATCATGCGTCAGTTCGGCGTCAGCCGCACGGTCGTGCGCGAGGCGCTGTCGCGCCTGCAGGCGTCGGGGTTGGTCGAGACGCATCACGGCGTTGGCACCTATGCGCTGGAACCCAGCGGCAGCGGCGATTTCCGCGTGGATCCGGCCGACATCGCCACCGTGCGCGACGTGCTGGTGCTGCTAGAGCTGCGCATCTGCCTGGAGAGCGAGGCCGCAGGCCTGGCCGCCATCCGCCGCAGCGATGTACAGCTGCAAGAGATGCGCCGCGCGCTGGACGTGTTCCGCAGTGCGCTGGAAAGCGGCGGCGATACGATCACCCCTGATTTCCAGTTTCATCTGCTGGTGGCGCAATCCACCGACAACCGCTACTTCGCGGATCTGATGTCGCATCTGGGCTCGGCCATCATTCCGCGCACCCGTATCAATTCCGCCAAGTTCGCGCACGAAGACCGCGCGGCGTACCTGGCGCGCGTGAACCTGGAACACGAAGACATCTACAGCGCGATCATGCGGCAAGATGCCGAAAGCGCCCGCGCAGCCATGCGCACGCATCTGAGCAATAGCCGCGAACGCCTGCGCCGCGCACAATAGAAATATGATGTCGTACAACGTTTTAAAGCAGCCGCTCTCGCTGCCAACTCCCCCGAAACCGCGTTAACCTTGGCCCGGTTTCATTTCCGGACAACGAGGCGGCATGGCTTTGCTCGGCACATCAGGCAGGACCCTTTCATTTGAACAGGCGGATTCGCGCCGCCCTTGGGGGGCCGCCGCATGCGCCGCCTGACACTCCGGTTCATCGTCGCCGTCCTCGTGATGCTGACGCTGTCGCGTCTGGGCCTGTCCTTCTGGATGTGGGACCGCGTCCAGGCCGCAGGTGGGCTGTGGCCCGTGCTTTTCGGCGGACTGCGCATCGACGTGTGCCTGCTGTCGATGGTGATCGCGCTGCCGGCCGTGCTGTCGCCCTGGTTCGGCCATCGGCCGCTGGCGGCGCGCATCACCGCGTGGTGGTTCCGCGTCTGGTGGATGCTGTATGTGCTGCTGGAAGTTTCCACGCCGCAATTCATCTCCGAATACGACACGCGGCCAAACCGGCTGTATTTCATCTATCTGCTGAACCCGAAGGAAGTGGGCTCGATGCTCTGGCAAGGCTACAAGGGCGTGCTGCTTGCCGCCTTCGTGGTGCTGGTGCTGGCGGCCTGGCTGGCGGTCAAGCTGTTCCCGGTGCGCTCGCGTGATTCCTTCATGGCATGGTGGAAGCGCCCGATCGCGTCCTTGGTGATCCTTGCGCTGGTGGTGCTGGGTGCACGCGGCACGCTGGAGCATCGCCCGATCAATCCCGCAAAGGTGGCTTTCAGTTCGGATGCCATGGTCAATGCGCTGGCGCTGAATTCGCTGTACAGCGTGTTCGACGCGGCCTACCGCATGCGCGACGAGCGCTCATCCGCGGCGATGTATCCCAACATGCCGGTGGACCAGATGAACGCCATCGTTCGCGAGAAGGCCGGCCTGACGGGCGCGCCGCTGGATCCGCGTTATCCCAGCCTGCACGAGCAGAAAGCCACCGTGCGCCGCGACAAGCCGCTGAACGTCGTGATCATCCTGCAGGAAAGCCTGGGCGCGCAATACGTGGGCAGCCTGGGCGGCCGCGACCTGACCCCCAACATCGACCGTCTGTCCAAGGAAGGATGGATGTTCCACCGCGCCTACGCCACCGGCACGCGATCCGTGCGCGGCATCGAAGCGGTGACGGCGGGCTTCCTGCCCAGCGTGGCCGATGCCGTGGTCAAGCTGCCTCGCTCGCAGACCGGCTTCTTCACGCTGGCCCAGGTGCTGGGCAAGCACGGCTATCACTCGCGCTTCGTCTACGGCGGCGAATCGCACTTCGACAACATGCGCGCGTTCTTCCTGGGCAACGGCTTCGACGAAGTCGTGGACCGCCCCAAGTTCGTCAATCCGGTGTTCGAAGGGTCGTGGGGCGCATCGGACGAAGACATGTTCAATCAGGTCGACCGCCTACTGCGCGCCGACGGCGACAAGCCCGTCTTCACCCTGGCGTTCTCGGTCACGAACCATTCGCCGTGGGAGTATCCGAAAGGCCGTATCCAACCCGTCGGCGACCCGGCCACGGTGGACAACACGGTCCGCTACGCGGATTGGGCGTTGGGCCAGTTTTTTGAAAAGGCCAAGAAGGCGCCGTACTGGGACAACACGGTGTTCCTGGTCATCGCGGATCACGATTCGCGCGTGTACGGGTCGATTCCCGTGCCGGTGCGCCACTTCCAGATCCCCGCGTTGTTCCTGGGCGCGGGCATCACGCCGCGCCAGGACGAACGGCTTGTCAGCCAGATCGATATGGCGCCGACGCTGTTGTCTTTGATCGGCCTGGACAACGTGAACCCGATGCTGGGCGCGGATCTGACGCAACGCGATCCGAACCGGGCGATCATGCAATACGCGGACAACTTCGGGTATTTGCAAGGCGACAAGTTGCTGGTGCTGGAGCCGACCAAGGCACCCAGGGAGTTCCGGTACACGGCGGCCCCGGTGGGAAGCGACGAAGTCTATGCCCCGGTGGAGCCTGCGGATCCCGGATTGACGGAAGAAGCGCTGGCCCATGCCTTGTGGGCATCGTGGGTGTACCGTGAAGAGAAATACCGGCTGCCATGATGGCGTTTCCTTGGTGGAATTCGCGAATGCGGGGGTTGATCTTGCGCAAGCGGATTTCCCCCAACGGCCAGCAAACTGGCGACCATGACTGTTCCAGACCTTCCCACCGGCGCAAGCCGGGCCGTCTCCGAGGCTCAAATGAGCAAGCATGAATCTGATCGGCCCGCACCGCGCCAACGCGCGTTTCCCGTGTTGCGCGGCCGCCTTGCGTGGCTGACCGGCGTATTCAGCGTCACGCTGCTGGTTGTCAGCACGGTGTTCTGGTGCCTGCTGCTGCTTCCGATTGCGCTGCTGAAGCTTGTGCTGCCCTTCGCTGCGGTCAGGCGGCGCGTCGACCCGGTCCTCAACGGCATTGCGACGGCGTGGGTTTCCGGTAACGCCGGCTGGTTCGCGCGCATCCAGGCGGAGCCATGGGACGTGCAGGGCCATACGGGGTTGCGTTACGCGGACTGGTATCTGGTCAACTGCAATCACCAGTCCTGGGTGGACATCTTTGTGCTGCAGCGCGCGCTGAACCGGCGGATTCCGCTGCTGAAATTCTTCCTCAAGCAGCAGTTGATTTACGTGCCGGTGATCGGTCTGGCGTGGTGGGCGCTGGACTTTCCTTTCATGAAGCGTCACGGCAAGGCGGCGTTGCGCCGTAATCCCGCCTTGGGCCGTCAGGACCAGGAAGCCGCGCGCCGCGCCTGCGAGAAATTCTCGCTGGTGCCGACAAGCGTGATGGTCTTTGCCGAAGGCACGCGCTTCACCCAGGCCAAGCGTGCCGCGCAGGCCTCGCCGTACCGCCATCTTCTCAAGCCCAGAGCGGGCGGGCTGGCGGTCGCGCTGAACGCGATGGGGGCGCGCTTCCGATCAATGGTCGACGTCACCATCGCCTATCCGGAAGGCGCGCCCAGCTTCTGGGACATGGCTTGCGGCCGCATGGGCCCCGTGCTGGTGCGCATGCGGCAGTTGCCAGTGCCGCCGGCCTTCTGCGTTGCGGATTACACCCGGGACAAAGCTTTCCGCGCCACGTTCCACCATTGGCTGGGAGAGCAGTGGCAGGCCAAGGACGACGAGATCGAGGCGTTGACCGCGCGCCGCGCGGACTAACCGCCAGCATGCCGCGGGGCGG
>NZ_JBHFII010000061.1:365517-366948 GCF_057334215.1 Achromobacter maghribensis
GGGGGCCCCGCGTCCTTCTCAAGCAATCAGACGCGGGCCGGCAGGACGGTGCCCGAGCTTTCTCCAAATCCGATCCGCGGGTACCCTTCCTTCACGCACGCGGCGCGCATGATCACCTGATCCCCATCCTGCAGGAACGTCCGCTTCTCGCCCCACGGCAGGTCGATCGCCGTCTTGCCGCCATTGCTCAACTCCAGCAACGAACCGGCTTCCGACGCCTGGGGGCCCGACAGCGTGCCCGTGCCCAGCATGTCGCCCGGTTGCAGATTGCAGCCGTTGACGGTGTGATGCGCGATCAGCTGGGCCACGTTCCAGTAGGCATCGCGGAAATTGCTGCGCGACAGCGTCACGGCGGGTTGCTTGGCTTCACGCGATTGCTGCGTCGTCATCAGCACTTCCAACTGCACGTCGTAAGCGCCCTTCGCGCGGTTCGCGTCGGAGGCCAGGTAAGGCATCGGCTGCGGTTCAGACGGGCCGCGGTTCCACTGCGTGCGGAAGGGCTCCAGGGCTTCCATCGTGACGATCCACGGCGAAATCGTCGACGCGAAGTTCTTCGACAGAAAGGGGCCCAGCGGCTGGTATTCCCAGGCCTGGATATCGCGCGCCGACCAGTCGTTCAGGATGCACAGGCCGAACACGTGCGCGTCTGCGTCGGCCAAGCCGATGCGCTCGCCTTGCTCGTTGCCGGCACCCACGAAAATGCCCAGCTCCAATTCATAGTCCAGGCGCGCGCAAGGGCCGAATTGCGGCGTTTCGCCTTCGTTGGCCGGACGGGTCTGGCCAACGGGGCGAGGGAATTTCTGGTCCACGCCGATGCTGGACGCGCGGCCGTGATAGCCGATCGGCACCCACTTGTAGTTCGGCAGCAAGGGATTGTCGGGACGGAATTGCTTGCCCACCGCGGTTGCGTGATGCACCGAGATATAGAAGTCCGTGTAGTCGCCGATGCGCGCGGGCGTGGTGTATTCGGCATCGGCCTGCGCCACCAGCAGCGGCTCGACCGTCTGGCGCAAGGCGGCGCCTTCGCGCAACGCGCGCGACAGCGCCAGGCGCAGGGCGCTCCAGTGCGGCTGGCCCAGCGCCATCAGCGCGTTCAGGCTGTCGCCGGCGCACGCGGCCAGTGCCTCGGCGGCCAGGCCTTCAAACGGCTGCTTGGCGGCCAGTGCGGCCAGGTCCAGGATCTGGTCGCCGATCGCTACGCCGGGGCGGAACGACTCTTGCGAGCCCTTGCGGCGGAACGCGCCATACGGCAGGTTCTGCACCGGAAAATCCGACGTGCCGGTGTTGGCGCTGGCAATCCAGCTTTGCAAGGACGGATCGTGGGTTTCGTTGATCGTGGTGGTCATGGCTGCGTGTCTCTTTAATGATGGAATGGGTGGCCGGCAGATCTGACGGGTCAGCGGCGCCGGAAAACTCAAAAGCCAAACGGCG
>NZ_JBHFII010000061.1:366991-416605 GCF_057334215.1 Achromobacter maghribensis
CCCCCTGGGCGTGGATCAGCGGGAAGCCGCCGTCACGCCTTCTTGGGATCGAAGTGCTTCACGATGCCCTGCCAGCACCGGTAATAGTCGCCCTGCAATTCTACCGACGCCAGGGCCTGCGCGGTCGGGCGGATGACGCGGCGCGTTTCGAACATGAACGCCATCGTGTCGCGGATGTAATGCGCCGTGTGGGTGTCGGCGCGCGAGGCCTTTTCGAAGGTCTCGGCGTCGGGGCCGTGGCCGCTCATGCAATTGTGCAGGCTGGCGCCGCCCGGGGCGAAGCCATCGGCCTTGGCGTCGTACACGCCCTGGATCAAGCCCATGAACTCGCTGGCGATGTTGCGGTGGAACCAGGGCGGGCGGAACGTGTCTTCCATCGCCAGGATGCGCGGCGGGAAAATCGCGAAGTCCATGTTGGCCGTGCCCGGGGTGTCGGACGGCGCGGTCAGCACGGTGAAGATGGAGGGGTCGGGATGGTCGAAGCTGATCGAGCCGATGGTGTTGAAGTGGCGTAAATCGTACTTGTACGGCGCGTGCGTGCCATGCCAGGCCACGACGTCCAGCGGTGAATGGTCGATGGATGCGCGCCAGAATCCGCCCGTGAACTTGGCGATCAGTTCAAAGTCGCCTTCCAGGTCCTCGTACCAGGCTACCGGCGTCTGGAAGTCGCGGGCATTGGCCAGGCAGTTCGAGCCGATCGGGCCCAATTCGGGCAGGCGCAGGGCCGCGCCGAAGTTCTCCAGCATGTAGCCGCGCGCGGTGTCATCCAGCAGTTCGACGCGAAAACGCACGCCACGCGGGATCACCGCGATTTCCAGGGGTTCCAGGTCGATCAGGCCCAGTTCGGTGGCCAGTCGCAGGCGGCCTTGCTGCGGCACCAGCAGCAGTTCGCCATCGGCGTTGTAGAAATAGCGGCCTTGCATGGACCGGTTGGCCGCATACATGTGGATGGCCACGCCGCCCTGCTCATCGGGGCCGCCGTTGCCGCCCCAGGTCTTCACGCCTTCCAGGAAGTCGGTCGGGGCATCCGGAATCGGCATCGGGCTCCAGCGCAACTGGTTGGGCGTGACCGGGCCATGGCCGAAGGTGCTTTCCCAGCCCGCCGCGCCGCCGAAGGGCTCGAAAGGCTTGTGCTGCGCGCCCGGGCGGACGCGGTAAAGCCACGAGCGGCGGTTTTCGCTGCGCGGGGCGGTGAAGGCGGTGCCGGACAATTGCTCGGCGTACAGGCCGTAAGGGCATTGCTGCGGCGAATTGCGACCCACCGGCAGTGCGCCGGGCAGCGCCTCGGTCGCGCAGTCGTTGCCGAAGCCGGTCTGATATTGCAGTTCCATGGAATCCTCCTGGGTGGCGGCGCGGTGCTTGGCCGCGCGGTCGGTATTCGGGGGCGGCCTGGGATAACCCAGGGCCGATGCGATATTGTCGGGAAAAACGCCCATTACGGCTACGGGAATGCAAAAATACAGACTATAAATTTTGTGAATAGTAGGGGGCTGCATGGCCGAATTGCGCGACGTTGACCTGAACTTGCTGATCCTGTTCCAGCACCTGCTGGAAGACCGCAATCTGTCTGCCGTGGCCCGGCGGATGGACCTGACGCAGCCCGCGGTCAGCAATGCCCTGCGCCGCTTGCGCGAGGCCTTTGGCGATGAGCTGTTCGTGCGTACCGCGCAGGGCATGCTGCCCACGCCCCGGGCGCAGCGGCTGGCCGGCCCCGTCAGCGAAGCGCTGACCATGCTGGGCCAGGCGTTGAAGGATCAGGACGTGTTCGACGCCGCCACCAGCAATCGCCGCTTCCGGGTCGCCATGACGGATGTCGGCGAAATCCACTTCATGCCCCGGCTGATGGAGGTCTGCGTGCAAGTGGCCCCGCATGTGCGCATTGATTCGGTGCGCGTGCAGGGGCCCGATCTGCCGCGCGAAATGGAGTCGGGCAGGGTGGACCTTGCCATCGGCGCATTCGACGAAATGGGGGCGGGCACGCTGCAGCGCATGCTGTTCCGGCAGGGTTACGCGACCTTGTTCCGTCAGGCGCACCCCACGGCGCATGCGGGCATGGGCATCAAGGCGTTCCGCGCCGAGCGGCATCTGATCGTGTCGCGCGCCGCGCCTTACGGGCAAGTCAATCAGTCGATGGAGCGCGCGGGCGTGGAGCTGGCCGAGCATTTCAGCGTGCCGCACTTTTCGGCCGTGCCCTACATCGTCAGCGCGACGGACTTGCTGGCGACCGTGCCCGAAAAGCTGGCCGCCAGCGCCGCGCCGCCGTTCGGCCTGCGCTTCATGACGCCACCGCTGAAAGTCCCCGCGCTGCAGACCAATATGTACTGGCAGCGCAGGGTGGACCGCGACGGCGGCAATCAGTGGTTGCGCGCCTTGATCGTGAATACGTTCGCGGTGGGCGTGTGACGCCTTACGCCTGCACCACCGACGCGCGCGCCTGCTGCAAGGCTTCGCGCAGCAGCGCCACGTCGCCCAGGTGATTGGCCAGCAGCAGGATCAGCGCCGCGTTCAATTCCTGGCTTTGCTCGTTCGTCAGGTCGCGGTGCGTTTCGATCAGCGCTTCGTAGAAGTCGTCCGGCGAGCTCAGGTTCGTTTCAGTAATCAGCATGATGGGTTGACCTTTGTCTTCAGGCGTGGCCCGTGGCCCGGTGGACCGCGCGGATCACGGTATCGGCATTGAATGCCCGCCAGCGGGCGGCGATGTGCTGGTCTGGCCGGATCAGATAGGCGGTGCCGGGCTGCCCGTCATAACGCTTGGCCAGGCAGCCTTCGGTGTCGGCCACCACGGGCAAGTCGGCGGACAGGCCTGTCGTGTCGCATTGGGCGGCTACGACCAGGACGGCCTTGACGGGCACGGGCGCCATGCGCAGGGCCTGCAAGGCCTGAAGCGTGTCGGCGCCAGGCAGCGCGTCGGCGCAGAACAGCGCCAGCACGAAGCCGCCGTCCAGCTGCGCCAGCCACCAGTCTTGTTCGCTGCGGCACGCGACCGGCGCGTCCAGCGCGACGGCCCCGGGCACCATGCGGCCCGTGAAGGCGTCAGTGTCCGGCGTGTTCAGCGGCGAGCCGCCGTACGTGGCCGGCAGCGACAGACGCCCGCTGTTGACCAGCGACCGGGCGAACGGATGCGTCTTGGCCAGGTTCAGCACGGCGTTGCGGAAGCTGCGGCTGATGTCGCTCTTGGGCGTGATGAAGTCAGTGGCGCGCGACGAATTCAGGATGTTCTCGTCCGCGGCGTACTCGCGTTCGGCGCTGTAGCTATCGATAAGCGTGTCGGGCGCCAGGCCCGCCAGCACCAATTTCAGTTTCCACGCCAGGTTTTCGGCGTCCTGCACGCCGCTGTTCGCGCCGCGCGCGCCGAATGGCGACACGCGGTGCGCGGAATCGCCAGCGAACACGACGCGGCCGTGGCGGAACTTGTCCATGCGTTCGCACGCAAAGGTATAGACGCTGACCCATTCCAGGTCGAACTGCGCGTCGGGGCCGAGCAGGGCGCGGATGCGCGGCAGCACGTTCTCGGGCTTGACGGCTTCGACGGGGTCGGCGTTCCAGCCCAGCTGGAAGTCAATGCGCCAGACATTGTCGGGCTGGCGATGCAACAGCACGGACTGGTTGGGATGGAAGGGCGGATCGAACCAGAACCAGCGTTCGGTCGGAAAGTCGGCCTTCATCTTCACGTCGGCGATCAGGAAGCGGTCGCGAAAGATGCGTCCATGGCTTTCCTGGCCGATCAGCTTGCGCACCGGCGACCGCGCGCCGTCGCAGGCCACCAGCCAATCGGCGTGCAACGTGTACGGGCCTTCGGGGGTTTCGATCGTCAGGTCGACGCCGTCTTCGGCTTGAACGACGCCGGCGACCTTGTTTTTCCAGCGCAGGTCGATGTTGGGTTCCTGGCGCGCCTGTTCATACAGGTAGCCTTCGGCGTAGTACTGCTGAAGGTTGATGAAGGCGGGGCGGCGGTGGCCGGGTTCGGGCAGCAGGTCGAAACGCCAGACTTCCTGTTCGCGGAAGAACACCTTGCCGACATTCCACGACACGCCCTTGTCGATCATGCGCTGGCCCACGCCCAGGCGGTCCCAGATTTCCAGCGTGCGCTTGGAAAAGCAGATGGCGCGCGAGCCGGTGGACAGGCGGTAGTCGTCGTCCAGCACCACGACGCGCACGCCCTGGCGGGCCAGGTCCAGCGCGGTGGTCAGGCCGACCGGGCCGGCGCCCACGACCACGACCTGGTGCCGCGGCGGTGCGCCGGCGCTTTGGTCGGCGTGCTTTTCATAGGCGAACTCCATCGCCTGAAAGTCGATGTCTCCCACGGTTGTCTCCTGTGTGGGTCATTTTGTTTTTATGTCGCGAAGCCGCGCGCCGTCGGCGGCGCGCAGTTTCGGTTCTTGCAATATCAGTCTGGGCCGCCGCGGGTCTGCGCCCGACTTGGCCCCGTTGGCCTTAGCCTTCCAGCTGCGCCCACATTTCCAGATCGCGCTTGTCGGTCCAGATGCGGGGATGGGTGTGGCCGCTGGCCTCGTCATAGGCGCGCGACACGTCGAACGGCATGCAGTGGTCGAAAATGACCCAGTCGCTGTAGCGCGGCTTCATGAAGTCGTAGACCTCGCGGTAGATCGTCTTCAGGTCCTTGCCTTCGGCCACGCCGCGGTTCACGGCGCCGTACAGGTCGGTCAGGAAGGCGCGGGTGCCGGCCAGACCCTGGCGGACTTCGGTGGCGTTCTTCAAGGCCGGGCCGCGGCCAGGAACCATTTTCTCGGCTTCGAAGCCCGACAGCGCGTCCAGCGTGCTGGGCCAGTCGCGGAAGTAGGCGTCGCCGCAGTACGGGGTGGACTGGTATTCGACCAGGTCGCCAGCGAACAGGATCTTCTGTTCGGGCAGCCAGGCGATGGTGTCGCCCTTGGTGTGGCCGCGGCCCACTTGCAGCAGCTTGACTTCCAGGTTGCCCAGGTCGACGGTCATTTCGCCCTTGAACGTCATCGTCGGCCACACCAGGCCCGGCGGAATCGATTCGGCGTTGCGGAACAGGCGGGGGAAGCGGCCGATTTCGCTGGCCTTGTCCTGTTCGCCGCGTTCGGCGATCAGGTCGTAGGTATCGCGGCTGGCCAGGATCTCTTGAGCGTTGTAGGCAGAGGCGCCGAACACGCGCACGGCATGGTAGTGCGACAGCAGGATGTACTTGATCGGCTTGTCCGTGACTTCGCGGATGCGGCGGATCACGTCCTGCGCCATGACCGGCGTGGCCTGGGTGTCGATCACCATGACGGCCTCGTCGCCGATGATCACGCCCGTGTTGGGGTCGCCTTCGGCCGTGTAGGCATAGGCGTTGTCGGACAGTTTTTCGAACGAGACGACCTTGTCGTCCAGGTCGGCGTGCGAGGCGAATTGCTTGCTCATGGAGGCTCCTTCCACTGTTCTAGGAATAGGTGTGTGAAAGGAATATAGCTTGGCGTTAGTGTTTGTGCAATACGTTTGCTATAAACAAATGTCCTTGTTTTTGCAGGGATTTCCCCAGGGTTTTCAAGGTGCTGGGGCTAGTTCCGTTGGCATTTCGGGCAGTAATAAGTGGCACGCTGGCCCTGGACGAAGCGCCGGATCGGCGTGGCGCAGACCCGGCACGGCAGGCCCTCGCGTTCATAGACCGCGGCATGGATCTCGAAGTAGGCCCCCGGCTCGCCGGTGGCGCCCACGTAGTCCCGCAGCGTGCTGCCCCCGGATGTCAGGGCGTCGGCCAGGGTGGCCCGGACCATGTCCGCCAGCCGGTCGCAGCGGGCGGGCGACAGCTTGTTGGCCGGCGTCTTCGGGTTGATGCGCGCCCGGAACAGGCATTCCGATGCGTAGATATTGCCCACCCCGACGACCGCCAGACCGGCCAGCAACACCTGTTTGATGGCGGCGCCATGGTTCTTGAAGTGCCGGTGCAGCCAGGCGCCGTCAAAGCGCGGGTCGAAGGGCTCGATGCCCAGTTTGGCCAGCAGGGGGTGGGTCTCGATGGGGCCGTCGGCGCCGGGGTGCCACAGCACCGCGCCAAATCGCCGGGGGTCATGCAGGCGCAACACGGCTTCGTCGAAAATCCATTCAACGTGGTCGTGCTTGCGCAGGAATTCACCCGGGGCGACGCTGCGCAGCGACCCGGACATGCCCAGATGCACGATCTGGGTGCCATGTTCGAAGCGCAGCAATAGATATTTACCCCGGCGGGCGCATTCCAGGACGGCGCGGCCGCCGATCAGCGACGGCAGATCGGGCGGAATGGGCCAGCGCATGCGGGCTTCGTGGACGACCAGGCGCTTGAGCGTCCGGCCAGTGATGACGGCGTCAATTCCCCGACGCGTGGTTTCGACTTCAGGCAGTTCCGGCATGAGCCAGTGTAAGATCATCAATTGCGTGTACGAAGATTGTGCCATCAACCGGACGGGCCGCGTGAAGTCGTCTTTCAAACAAATGAATATCGGGATCGCCACGCTTGCGCTTGCGCTGGCAACAGGTTTTGCGCTGCCGGCCCAGGCGGCCGACAGCCGGACGCGTGATGCGACCGGGCCCCGCATGGCGCCGCAGAACCATCAGCCCGAAACCGAGGTGATCCGCCTGCGTCCGGGCCAATTGCCCTACGTATCGCTCACCGCCGACATCTTCTATCGCGTCCTCGCGTCGGAGATCGCCGCCCAGCGCGGCATGTACGGCACGGCTGCAACCACCATGATCGGCCTTGCCCGGGACACGGGTGACCCCCGTCTGGCCCGCCGCGGCCTGGAGTTCCAGCTGGCCGGGGGCAATCTGCCTGGCGCGCTGGAGGCGGCCCGCGTCTGGGCGCGCCTGTCTCCCAACGACGTCGAAGCCAGCTCCACCGAACTGGCGTTGGCTGCCGCCAACGGGCAGACCAAGGGCCTGGCCCAGGCGCTGCGCAATCGCATCGATGCCTCGCGCGACAAGCCGGCCGCCATCGGCCAGGCTCTGGCCGTGCTCAGCCGCCTGAACGACCGCCGCCTGGCGCTGCGCATCCTGGACGAATCGCTGAGCGACAGCGTGCGCAAGCTGCCGGCCGCCCATCTGGCGCTGGCCGACGTGGCCTCTGCCTCGGGCGACTACGAGCGCGCGGCCCAGGAATCCCGCGCGGCGCTGGCGGCCGATCCCAAGTCCGAAGCCGCCGCTCAGCGCGTGCTGGAATACGGCTCGAAGGTCGATCCGCAACGCGCCATGACCGAGGCCCGCGCCTATATCAACCGTAATCCCGGCGCCCGCAAGGTTCGCCTGATGCTGGCCGGGCAACTGGCCGACAGCGGCGACTACAACGGCGCGCTGTCTGAACTGCAAGCCATGTCGCGCCGGTCGCCTGAAGACTTCGACCTGTTGTTCATGCAGGCCCAATTGGCCTACAAGGCGGGCCAGTTGCCGCAAGCCAAGACGCTGCTTCAGCAGTACCTGGACGTGCAGCAGCAGCGCCAGCGCGCTACCGTGCCGGGCGCCACGGATGCCGGCGCCGCCGCGGCGGACGCACACGTCCTGCTGTCGCGCATTGCCGAAGACCAAGGCCAATACGACGAAGCCATCAAGGAACTCGGCCGTATCGACGACCCCACGCTGCGCTATTCGGTCGCCATGCGTCAAGCCGCCCTGCGCGCCAAGAGCGGCCGGGTCGACGACGCGCTGGCCATGATCGATGGCGCCGGCCCGCAGGACGACGAAGAACGCACGCTGGGCGTACTGACCAAGGCGCAGATACTGCGCGATGCCGACCGCCTCCAGCAAGCCGTGACCACGCTGGAAGCCGCCGACCAGGCGCTGCCGGACACCGTCGAGATCAAGTACGAACTGGCGATGCTGTACGAACGCCAGAACCGCCTGGCCGACCTGGAACGCATGCTGCGACAAGTCATCGCGCTGGATCCGGACCACGCCCACGCCTACAACGCGCTGGGTTATACGCTGGCGGACCATAACCAACGCCTGCCCGAAGCGCTGGACCTCATCACGCAAGCGTTGGAGCTGTCGCCGAACGACCCGTTCATTCTGGATAGCATGGGCTGGGTCAAGTTCCGCATGGGCGAATCCGAGTCCGCCGCGGAATACCTGCGCCGCGCCTACAGCGTGCGCCCGGAAGCCGACATCGCCGCCCACCTGGCCGAAGTGCTGTGGTCCCAGGGCAAGCGCGACCAGGCGACGGATCTGCTGCGCGCCGCACTGATGAAGGATCCCAAGAACAAGACCGTCCAGGACGTCGTCAAGCGTCTGGGAGTGGGTCTGTGACGGTAGCGGTGCAACGCTTGGCTGATGTGTCCGGCTGGCTGCGCTGGGCGCTGCTGGCGATGCTGGCGTTCACGCTGGCCGCCTGCACCACCACGCCAAAGCCTATCGAAGGCGCCAGCCCCGATGCGTTTTCCCGCATCGGCCGTTTCGCCATCACCGTGAACGAAGAAAGCGGCAAGCAGAACGCCGTGCAGGGCGGTTTCTCGTGGTCTGACGACGGCCGGCGCTACGTGCTGGATCTGACCAATCCGTTGGGGTCCACCGAAGCCCGCGTGGAAGGCCAGCCCGGCGCTGCCAGCCTGACCAAGGCCGACGGCACGCGCCTGGTCGCCGACAATCCCGACGCCCTGGCCGAAGACGCGCTGGGCAGCAGCGTGCCGGTGTCCGGCTTGCGCGACTGGCTGCGCGGCAGGCTGCCGGCGCAACCCGAAGCGTCCGACGTCACGCATGATGAACTGGGCCGACCCGCGTCGTTCGAGCAAGGCGGCTGGCGAGCCAAGCTGTCGCGCTACGACACGCTGGGGCCGCAATTGCTGGTCCTGGAACGCCAGGAACCCGGGCGCCGCGTCACGGTGCGTCTGGTCGTCAACCAGCCTTGATCCTGACGGAGCCGTTCGCGCTCCGTCGCCTTTCCGCTTGTATTGCAATTCCTGCCTGCCGCAGCCGGCCTTAACACGTCCGGCCTGCTGCAATCGGGCAAATAAACGCGGCAAAGCTGGTCGTGTTACGGCTTGAAATAGTCAGGCCGGACTGAATAATTCTCCTCATGCCCGCGCGGGGCCACCCCTTGCGCGGACCGCAAGTGCGGCGGCGGCCAATCCTGTCGCCGCCTTTTTTGGAGAATGCCCTATGTTCAGGAACACGCGCATCGCGACGATGCTGTTGGGAATCATCGCGATATTTTTCACGTTTCAGCTGCTCGTGGGCGGCATGGGTTTTGTCGCGTTGCGCCAGACCAACCAGGACGTTGGCCAGCTCTATCGCCTGTCCTCGCAACAGGTCAACGCCGTGAACACCGCGGCCCTGTCGCTGGTGGCGGCCCGCACCGATTTAAGCCGCTACGCCACGCGCGTCGCGCAAGGCAACCTCAGTGATACGACGGCGCTGCGTCTGGCGCGCCAGCGCATCGCGGCGGGCGACCGCGCTTTCCAGGGCTTTTCCAGCGGCCTGTCGGCCGACGAAAAGACCGCTTCCGCGGACCTGATCCAGGCCTACGCCAACCTCAGCGCGAATCTGCAAAGCGTCGGCCGCGTGCTGGAGGCGGGCGACATGGAAAGCTATTTCAAGCAAGGCACGCAGCAAGCGCAGGAGCTGCTGGTCAGCGAACGCGACGCTTTCATGGTCCGGGCCGAAGAGGCGGGGCAGGGCGTCATGAACGAAATATCCCTCTTCCACACGCTATTTACGTCGTTGTTGGCCGGCATTCTGGCCCTGGGCCTGTTGATGGCCGTGGGCGCGCACGTGCTGATCCGCCGCATGATCGTGCGTCCGTTGCTGGAAGCTGGCGAGATCTTCCGCCGCATCGCCGAAGGCGACCTGACCCGCCGCGTGGCCGATCGTGGCAAGAACGAAATCGGCGCATTGCTGGCCGCCTTGAAGGGCATGCAGGACAGCCTGGTGCGCACCGTGTCCGCCGTGCGCAGGGGTGTGGACGAAATCAATGTGGGGGCGCGTGAAATCTCGTCGGGCAACACCGACCTGTCCAGCCGCACGGAAGAACAGGCCGCGTCCCTGGAAGAAACGGCCGCCAGCATGGAAGAGTTGGCGTCCACCGTGAAGCAGAACGCCGACACCGCGCGCGAAGCCAACCGCATGGTGGCGACGTCCGCCGCGGTCGCGCAGCGCGGCGGGGAGGCCGTGGCCGGCGTGGTCGAGACCATGCGCGCCATCTCCGGCAGTTCTTCGCGCATCGCCGACATCGTTGGCGTCATCGATGGCATTGCGTTCCAGACCAACATCCTGGCGCTGAACGCCGCGGTGGAAGCCGCGCGTGCGGGCGAGCAGGGCAAAGGCTTCGCCGTCGTGGCCAGCGAAGTGCGCACGCTCGCGCAGCGCAGCGCGGCTGCCGCCAAGGAGATCAAGCAATTGATCGAAGACTCCGCGCAGACCGTTGGCAAGGGATCCGAACAAGTCGAGCGCGCCGGCGCCACCATGCGCGAGATCGTTGATTCCGTGCAGCGCGTGACCCACTTGATGGGCGAGATATCCGCGGCTTCCGAAGAGCAGGCCAGCGGCATCGACCAGGTCAACCGCGCCGTGTCGCAGATGGATGGCGTGACGCAGCAGAACGCGGCCCTGGTGGAAGAGGCGGCCGCGGCCGCCGGGGCGCTGGAAGAACAGGCCCGCCAGCTTGCGGGCGCCGTGTCCGTCTTCAAGCTGCCGGCCGGGCAGGTGCTCGACGCGCAGGCCGAGCGGCTTGCTGGCGCGGGCACGCCGCAATTGGCCTGAGATCGGACGCGGCAGCCGGTGCGTGGCTAGAATGTGGGGATGTCCCGCACCGGTAGTCTTCTGTGACTTTGTACGACGTTCCCGCTCCCGCCAAACTGAATCTGTTCCTGCATGTGGTGGGTCGCCGCGCCGACGGCTATCACTTGCTGCAGACGGTCTTCCGTTTCATCGACCTGTGCGACACGCTGCATTTCGAGGTGCGCGCCGACGGCGTCATCAGCCGGGCGTCGGCACTGCCCGGCGTTGCCGAAGCCGATGACCTGACGTTGCGCGCGGCCCATGCGCTGCAACGCGCCACGGGCACGCGCCAGGGTGCGCAGATTGCATTGGAAAAACGCATTCCGCAGGGCGGCGGCCTGGGGGGCGGTTCCAGTGACGCCGCGACCGTGCTGATCGCCTTGAACAAACTGTGGGGGACGGGGCTGACGCGCCGCGAACTCATGGCGCTGGCCTTGCCGCTGGGCGCGGATGTGCCCGTGTTCGTTTTTGGGCAGTCGGCATTCGCCGAAGGCGTGGGTGAAGACCTGACCGCCGTGGCGCTGCCAGAACGCGCTTATCTGGTGGCGCAACCGGACACCAGCGTGCCGACTGCTGGAATATTTTCCGCACCCGATTTGACAAGGGATTCTTCCTGCATCACAATAGCGGACTTTCTTGCTTCGCCAACTTTTTCCTTCGGGAAAAATGATTTGGAGCCGGTAGTTCACCGTCTTTATCCTGAGGTTCTCAGGGCAACGCGGTGGCTTGCTGAACAGGGCATACCTGTTCGCATGTCGGGATCAGGCGCGTGTTTATTCGCCGAGTTTTCCGAACTTTCCGAAGCCGTTTTGGCAAAAGCAGAAATATCCGCTATAATGCGCGGCGCTGTTAAAACAAACAGCACAACGCATCCAGGGTTTCGGTTAGTGCAGGCATGTACTGGTTTAACTGAACATCCATTGCGGAATTGGATTGCAAGATAGTTGGGGAGTCGCCAAGCTGGTTAAGGCACCGGATTTTGATTCCGGCATGCGAAGGTTCGAATCCTTCCTCCCCAGCCAACCGAATACATAAAAAAGCTGTTGAACACGCCTGTAAGACACTGGCCCGGGTTCAGCAGCTTTTTTATTTTCCGGGTCCGCTGGTGTCTCGTAGCACCCCGCATCACCTCGTTAGTGTCTTACAACGACCATCGCATCATCCATCATGGCAAACGATAGCTTCATGATCTTCACGGGCACGGCCAACACTCGGCTGGCCGTGGACGTAGTCAACCACCTCGATATGTCCCTGGGCAAGATGACCGTCGGTCGCTTCTCGGACGGCGAGGTGATGGTCGAAATCAACGAGAACGTGCGCGGCAAGGACGTCTTCGTTCTGCAGCCCACCTGTGCCCCTACCAATGACAACCTGATGGAAATCATGGTTATGGTCGATGCCTTGCGCCGCGCTTCCGCTGGCCGCATCACCGCCGCGATTCCCTACTTTGGCTATGCCCGCCAAGATCGCCGCCCGCGTTCGGCGCGCGTCGCGATCTCGGCCAAGGTCGTGGCCAACATGTTGCAAGTGGCTGGCGTCGACCGCGTCCTGACGATGGACCTGCACGCCGACCAGATCCAGGGCTTCTTCGACATCCCCGTGGACAACATCTACGCCGGTCCGATCTTGCTGGGCGACATCTGGCGCCGCAATTTCTCGAACCTGGTCGTGGTGTCCCCCGACATCGGCGGCGTGGTCCGTGCACGCGCGTTGGCCAAGCAGCTGGAAGCCGACCTGGCCATCATCGACAAGCGTCGTCCGCGCGCCAACGTGTCGGAAGTGATGAACATCATCGGTGAAGTCGACGGCCGCACCTGCATCATCATGGACGACATGGTCGACACCGCCGGCACGCTGTGCAAGGCGGCCCAGGCCCTGAAAGACCGCGGCGCCGGCGCCGTTTACGCCTATTGCACGCACCCCGTGCTGTCGGGCGGCGCCATCGACCGCATTGAAGCGTCGGAACTGGACGAACTGGTCGTCACCGACACCATCCCGCTCTCCGAGCAAGGCCAGGCCAGCGGCAAGATCCGCCAGCTGTCGTGCGCCGCGCTGCTGGGCGAGACCATCCTGCGTATCTCGAACGCGGAATCGGTCAGCTCGCTGTTCGTCGACTGACGCCCAGGCGTCGGTCAGGCAACCGCCTACCCTAGTTTTTGCACCTTGCTGGTCGCGGCAAGGCGCAATCAACACGGCGCGCATGTTGCGCGCCGTGCCGTTAACTGGTGAAGCCTCTTCACCTTATTTTGTTTTTGGAGTTTTCCATGAAATTTATCGCCACTGCGCGTAGCGTCCAGGGTTCGAGTGCGAGCCGCCGCCTGCGCCGCGCGGGCCGCGTTCCCGCCATTGTCTATGGTGGTACGGCTGCCCCCCTGAATATCGAACTCGACCACAACGAGATCTACCACGCCCTGCGTAAGGAAGAATTCCACGCATCGATCCTGCAAATGCAGCTCGAAGGCGCCAAGGAAGAGCAAGTTCTGCTGCGTTCGGTTCAATGGCACGCCTACAAGCCGCAAGTCCTGCACGTGGACTTCCAGCGCGTCGACGCCAACCAAGCCCTGCGTACCAAGGTGCCGCTGCACTTCGTGAACGCTGAAATCTCGCCGGCCGTGAAGCTGTCGGGCGCCATCATCAGCCACGTGACGACCGAACTGGAAATCACCTGCCTGCCGAAGGCTCTGCCCCAGTTCATCGAAGTCGACCTGACCAACATCCTGGCTGGCGCTTCGATCCACCTGGCCGACATCAAGCTGCCCATGGGCGTGACGTACGTCCCCCACGGCGGTGAAGACAACCCGCTGCTGGCTGCCGCCATCGTCAAGGGCGGCGCTGCCGCCGCCGACGAAGCCGAAGCCGCCGCTCCGGCCGCCTAAGTTCTGCGGGAAGGCCTTCGGGCTTTCCTTGCGGCTTATGCCCGAAACCCTGCGTGTGCATTTGCATGCGCAGGGTTTTTTGGTTTAAACACCCTCCATCATGTCTATTCCCATACGCCTCATCGTGGGATTGGGTAATCCCGGTCCCGACTACGAAACCACCCGGCACAACGCCGGCTTCTGGCTGGCCGACCACCTGGCGGACGACCTGCGCACTTCTTTTGCGCTGGAGAAATCTTTTTTCGGCATGGTGGCCAAGTCGCGCCTGGGCGCGGACAACGTGCTGCTGCTCAAGCCCATCACCTATATGAACAAATCCGGCCAGGCGGTCGGCGCGCTGGCCCGCTTCTACAAGCTGGAGCCGGAACAGGTGCTGGTGCTGCATGACGAACTGGATCTGCTGCCGGGCCAGGTCAAGCTCAAGCAGGGCGGTGGCCATGCGGGCCACAATGGCCTGAAGGACATCCAGGCCGTGCTGGGCAGCCCCAATTTCTGGCGGCTGCGCATCGGCATCGGCCATCCGCGCACGTTGAACCTGGCTCAGCAAGTGGCGGACTTCGTGCTGCATCCGCCGCGCCGCGAGGAACAGAAAGAGATCGAAGCCGTCATCGACCGTTGCCGCGCCGTCGTGCCGGCCATGCTGGCCGGCGATTTCGCGCTGGCCACGCGCCAGCTGCATAGCGGCAACGTCGCCTGATGTCCGTCAAGCCGCAGTCCTCCTCCGGCGGCAAGCTGCGCTTTCGTGGCGAGGTCGCGGACTTCTGGCGTTTCATCCGCCATCCGCGTCCCGTGGCGCGCTTGTCCGGGCGCTTCGCCGGGGGCGGCCTTGCCGCCGACTGGTGGCCGGGCATCGGTCCCGGGCGTTTGCTGGCGTGGGCCGGGCTGCTGTGGGCGCTGAACCTGTTCGCGCTGGGGCCGGTAGCCGTGATGGCGGCCGGCCTGGGAGGCGCGACCCACCGTATCGACCCGGCCAACCTGCCATGGCTGACCGCCGTGCTGTGGGCGCCGCTGGTCGAGGAAATGCTCTTTCGCTACGGCTTGCGCCGTCCGCGGCAGGTGTTGTGGCTGGTGCCCGCCCTGATGCCTGTCGTGTTGTATGGCCCCAAGCTGTGGACAGGACTGCTGCTGGCCGCATTCGTGCTGCTGGCATGCTGGGGGACGCGCCAGCGCGCAGAGCCCCTGAAGGGCTGGGATACGACCTGGCGGCGCTATTACCTGAAGCACTTCGGCCTGGTGTTCCATCTGGTGGCGCTGACCTTCGCGGCCGTGCACCTGACGAACTTCGTCTACAGCAAGACGCCATACTGGCTGATGCCGCTACTGGTGCTGCCGCAGTGGCTGACCGGCCTGGTGCTGGGCTGGATGCGCGTGCGGCGCGGCATCGGCGCGGCCATCCTGCTGCACGCCACCTTCAACGCCGGCCCCATTTTGATGATCTGGGCCGTCATGCGCTGGGCGCCCACCGCCGCCGGTTAGCGGGGCCGCATCCCCGGCGCGGCGGCAGGGCACCTGCCGCTTGCCCGGGGTAAACTAGAACGTTAACGATCAATACCGTACTTACACAGGATTCCCATGGCTCTGCAATGCGGCATCGTCGGCCTGCCCAACGTTGGCAAATCGACACTTTTCAATGCTCTGACCCGCGCCGGCATCGCCGCCGAGAACTACCCGTTCTGCACCATCGAACCCAACGTCGGTGTGGTCGAGGTGCCGGATCCGCGTTTGCAGAAGCTGGCTGAAATCGTCAAGCCCGAACGCATCCTGTCCGCCACCGTCGAATTCGTCGACATCGCGGGCCTGGTCGCCGGCGCGAGCAAGGGCGAAGGCCTGGGCAACCAGTTCCTGTCGCACATCCGCGAAACCGACGCCATCGTCAACGTCGTGCGTTGCTTCGAAGACCCCAACGTGATCCACGTTGCCGGCAAGGTCGACCCCATCGCCGACATCGAAGTCATCGAGACCGAACTGGCGCTGGCTGACCTGCAGACCGCCGAAAAGGCCCTGCTGCGCCACCAGAAGACCGCGCGTTCCGGCGACAAGGAGTCGCAGCGCATCGTGGCCGTGCTGGAAAAGTGCATTGCCCAGCTGAACGAAGCCAAGCCGATCCGCGCGCTGGACCTGACGACGGAAGAACACGCCGACATCGCCCAGCTGTGCTTCATCACCGCCAAGCGCGCCATGTACGTGGGCAACGTGGCCGACGACGGCTTCACGAACAACCCGCTGCTGGACCGCCTGACCGAATTCGCCGCCGCGCGCAACGCGCCGGTCGTGGCCATCTGCGCCGCCATCGAATCCGAAATCGTTGACCTGGACGACGCCGATCGCCAAGCCTTCCTGTCCGACATGGGCATGGAAGAGCCGGGCCTGAACCGCCTGATCCGCGCCGCCTTCAAGCTGCTGGGCCTGCAAACCTACTTCACCGCTGGCGTGAAGGAAGTGCGCGCCTGGACGGTCGCCATCGGCGCCACCGCGCCGCAAGCGGCTGGCGTCATTCACACCGACTTCGAACGCGGCTTCATCCGCGCGCAGACGATCGCGTATGAAGACTTCATCACCTACAAGGGTGAGCAGGGCGCCAAGGAAGCGGGCAAGATGCGCGCGGAAGGCAAGGAATACATCGTGCAGGACGGCGATGTGATGAACTTCTTGTTCAACGTCTAACTCCACCGAACGGAGCTTGCCCGCCTTGCAGGCGTAGGCAAGCTCCTTTGCTTGGCAGTTCCCGGCGCGGCCCTATTGCGGCACGATGCCGGCGGTGGTGACGATTTCTCGCCATTTCCGGCCTTCAGCCAGATTGAAGCGCGCGAAGTCCGCCGGACTCGACCCCACCGGCTTGGCCCCCATGCTCGCGTATTGGCTGATCACATTCGGCTGCTTGAGCGCCAGCGCCGCATGCTCGGCCAGTTTGGCCGTGATGGCGGGCGGCGTGCCTTTGGGCGCCCACAATCCATACCACGTGCTGATATCGAAACCAGGGAAACCGGATTCCGCCATGGTCGGAACATCCGGCAGTTCGGGCACGCGCTGCGAGACGGTGACGGCCAGCGCTCGCAGCTTGCCCGACTTGATGAACGGGGTGGCCGAAGGCATGGAGTCGAACATGAGCTGGATCTGCCCGCCCACCAGATCGGTCAGCGCGGGCGCGCTCCCTTTGTAGGGCACGTGCTGCATCGGCTGGCCCGTGCGGGTCTTGAAGGATTCCCCTGCCAATTGCTGCGCCGACGCGCTGCCCGCCGAGCCGAAATTGAGCGGCTGGGTCTTGCCCATCGCCACCAGGTCCTGCACGGTCTTTGCGGGGCTGGATTGCGGCACCACCAGCACCAGGGGCACGTCCGCCAACTGCGTGATGGGCGTGAAATCCTTGAACGCGTCGTAACGCATGGACCGGTAGATGTACGGGTTGATGACGTGCAGCGAAGCATTGGCCAGGAATGTGTAGCCGTCGGGTGCGGCACGCGCCACCAGGTCCGCGCCGATCATGCCGCTGGCGCCGGGGCGGTTGTCCACGATGATGTTCTGCCCGATCGTCTTGGACATTTCGGCCGCCACGAGCCGCGACACGATATCGGTGGGGCCGCCAGGCGGATACGGCACCACCATCGTGATTGGGCGGTTGGGATAGGCGTCGGCGGCGTCCGCCGGCATCGCGGCGGTCATGCCGGCGCAGGCCAGCGCCAGCACGGCAAGGCGGTTGAAGGCGGGCCGCGGCGTCTGGCGAGGGCTTAGGGCGTGGTCGCCGCAAGCGGCGGTGGGGGATTGCATGGGCTTGTCTCCGATATTATTTTGAGTGCCACTTTGCCCACGACCTGGCGGCTTTCCAGCGCTTCGAGCGCAGCGGCGAGTTCGGCGATCGGATAGACCGCCGTTACTGCGGGATGGATGCGCTTGCCGCGCGCCCATTCAAACAGGGTCGCCATGGCGCGCTGCATGGCAGGCGCATGGACCACGCGCTCGTCGGCGGGCGTCCAGCCCAGGTAGCGCCCGAAGAAAAAGCCGTGCAATGCAATATTCTTGACCAGCAGCAGGTTCAGCGGCGCTTGCGGCACGGTGCCGCTGGCAAAGCCCACGGACAGCATGCGTGCGTTCGCGGCGGCCGCGCGCACCCCGTACTCGAATGCCGTTCCCCCTACCGGATCGAACACGATGTCGGCGCCGCGGCCTTCGGTCAGCGCCTTGACCGCCGCGGCCATGTCGGCGTCCGCCAGCATGGCGTGGCTGGCGCCAGCCGCCAGCGCGGCTTGCCGCTTGGCCTCGGTGCTTGCGCAGGCGATGACGCGGGCGCCCAGCAGCGCGGCCAGTTCCACCGCGGCAAGGCCCACGCCGGAGCCTGCGCCCAGCACCAGCACGGTTTCGCCCGGCTGCATGGCCGCGCGCCACAGCAAGCCGCAGTAAGCCGTGCCATAGGAGATGGGCACGGGCAGGGCGAGCAGCGGCTCCAGGCCGTCCGGGACGGCGTAGACGGTGTACTCGGGCAATGTCAGCCGTTCCGCATAGCAGCCCCAGCGAGCCAGCGCCACCACGGTGTCGCCGGGGCGCAGCCGTGTCACCGCGCTACCGCAGGCCAGCACTTGGCCGACGGCCTCGGTTCCTGGCACGAAGGGCATGGGCGGGCGGGTCTGGTAGCGGCCTTCGATCAGCAGTTTGGTGGCGTGGCTGACGCTGGCGTATTGCACCTGGATCATGACGTCGGACGGGCCCGGTGGCCGAGCATCGGGCGCGTCGCGCAACGCCACGTCGCGCACGGGGCCGAACTGTTCGCAGAGCAGGGCGCGCATCATGCCTGCTCCGGTTGCGTGTCGTCCTGCCGCAGCGCGCCCGCCGTCATCAACGCGCGAATGTCGGCCTGGCTCCATCCCCAGTCTTGCAGCACCGCGGTGGAATGCTGGCCGATCCGCGGCGCCGGCGTCAACGGCCGCCGCCGCGCCAGGCCGGGTAGTGGCGCATAGGGCAACGCGCCCACGCCGGGCTGGTCCAGCGTCTGCAGCAGTTCCACGTGCGCGGCCTGGGCATGCGCCGCCAGATCGTCGTAGTCGCGCACCGTGGCGTGTAAAACCTCTTCGCGCGCCAGCCGTTCGATCCAGTGCGCCGAAGGCCGGGTGGCCAACTGCGCCGCGATCTGCTCATGCAATTCGTTCAGCCGCGCCATGCGGCCGGCGTTGTCCGCATAGGCGGGCTGCTGCAGCCATTCGGGCCGTTCCAGCGCGCGGCACAGGCGGGCGAACTGCTCATTGTTCAGCGCCAGCACCGATAGCCTGCCGTCAGCGGTGTCGAACACGCCGTTGGGCGCGCTGACCGGGCCGGCGCGTCGCGCGCCCGCCATGGCGTGGGCCAGGATGTCATTCACCTGCAGCGCGGCGCACGCTTGGAACAGGCTAAGCTCGACATGGCTGCCGCGGCCCGTTCTGGCTTGCCGGTACAGCGCGGCGGCCGTGGCCTGCGCGGCATACAGGGCGGTGGCGATGTCCGCCATCAGCATGCCCATGCGGCGCGGCGTCCCGGCCTCGTCCTGGTTCGCGTACATGAGACCGCTGTCGGCTTGCATGACCGAATCCGATGCGGGCGCGCCGGCGTAAGGGCCGTCCGGCCCGTAACCGCTGATCGACACATAGACCATGCCCGGCGCGTGCTGCCGCACGTCTGCGTAGCCCACGCCCATGCGTTCGGCGACGCCAGGGCGGAAGTTCTGGATCAACACGTCGGCGCTTCCGGCAAGGCGGCGCAGTGCCTTTTTTCCCTGGGGATGGCGCGCGTCCAGGCACACGCCGCGCTTGCCGGCGTTGTAGGCCACCGATAGCGCGCTGTGCCCGTCGCGTTGCGTGCCGACATGGCGGCCCCAGTCACCGGCGGGCGGCTCCACCTTGATGACTTCGGCGCCTTGCTGCCACAACATCTGCGCGCAATACGGGCCGGCGATGCCCTGGCTGATATCGAGCACGCGCAAACCGGAAAAGGGACCGCAGGCCTGATCGGCATCAACAGCAGGGTTCATGGCATCCATGGGCGGGAGATTGATAGGCCGATGGTAGACTCGGCTCGTCCGGTGGACAATCCAAGCAGTTGTTCCTTTAATGGTGAACAATGATTGACAAAGAGTTGGATCTGAACCTGGTCAGGCTGTTCGTCGCGATGGTGGAATCGCGCAACCTCAGCGCGGCCGCCGAGCGCTGCGGCATGACCCGTTCAAACATGTCGCACCGGTTGAAGCGGCTGGAACTTGCGATGGGTTCGCAGCTTTTGCGCCGTACCACCCGACATGTGGAGCTGACCCAGGCGGGGCAATTGCTGTATCAGCACGGCGTGCGGTTGCTGGATGAAATGCGTACGGCGCAAGCCTCCATCCATAGCCTGGATGGCACCGTGCGCGGCGACGTTCGGATACGCCTGCCCACGGGGCTGGGCCATCTTTATCTTGCGCCGGTGCTGCTGGACTTCACGCGCCGCTATCCCGATATTTCATTGCGCGTCCACATCAATGACGCCATCGGCGACCTGGTGTCGGCCGAAGTGGACATGGCCCTGAAGATCACGTCCGCGCCGCCGGAAGACCATGTGGCGCGGCGTATTTGCGACGTCCAGTGGTGCCTGTGCGCGACGCCGGATTTCCTGCGCCGCCAAGGACCGGTGACGACGCTTGAGCAGTTGGGCCTTTGTTCGTTGATCGCGCCGCAATCGCTGGGCCGGCGCTTTGATCTGCGCTGCAAGCGAGAAGATGGCGACCCGCTGCTGCTGCGTGTGGCGCCAAGGGTGCAGTCCGGCGACTATCCCTTCTTGCGGGATGCCGTCATGGCCGGATTGGGCGTGGCGCTGCTGCCCCGCTACGCGGTATGGAGCCAGCTGCGCGACGGCGAGCTTGTCGAGGTTCTGCCCGAGCTGGAACCTGAAGGCGTGGGCAACGCCATCTATTTGCTGACCGCTCCGAATCGTTTTCCGTCGATGGCCACGCGGACGTTGGTGGAGCATCTGCGCGAACATATCGAACAGCATCGCGGCGATTGGCAGCGCGTTGCCGCTGCTTGATGGCCTGGGTCTGGGTCTGGCCCACGGCGCGGCCGTCCTTGTGCGAACGAGCTACGCGGGCTTGCCGCCCGCCGCGCGCAGGAAGTTCTCTTCCAGCACGCTGAGCACGCGGTTCAATGTCTCGACATCAGCCACCGATAAACCCTTGAGCGCTTCCTCGAAGAAGGCCGCGCGCTTGGGCAGGGCGTTGTTCACCACGACCTGCCCGGCCGGCGTGAGGGTGGCGTTGGTCAGGCGGTTGTCTTGCGGGTCGACCGCGCGCGAGATCCATCCCAGTTTCTGCATGGCCTGCAACTGGCGCGTTAGTGATGCGGGATCCAGGCGGCAGCGTTCGGCCAGATGCTTTTGCGAGCACTGTCCGCATTCGTGCAGCGCCAGCAGAATGCGCCAGCGGGGCAGGGCATGGCCGACCTTGCTGCTGAACGCGCTTTGCATCACGCGGTACGTCTGCCCCATGTGCTGGACGACTTGCAGGCCTTGTTGTTGTTTGGGCAAAAGCTACTCTCCGACGCCCGCGGGCTCCGCTTTCGGAGGCCGGGCCAATTGCACCAGGGGCACGCGCCGCACGCACCACAGCGCGAAGATGGCGACGGCCAGCGCGATGAGCTGCCCTTCGTGGATGGCGCCCACCAGCGCAACGCGCGCGATCTCGATCAACGACGTGCCGTCCTGGCCTTGATGCGCCAATTGTGCCAGGAACTGCGTTTGCGCCGCGGGATTGACCAGCATCTGCGGATCGTTCAGTTCCGGCAGCCATTGCGCCGAGGCGCCGCGCAGCGTGGATTCGACGCCGCTGAAATAGCTGTGGCTCACCATCGTGCCGACCACCGCCGTGCCCAGCATGCCGCCGATCATGCGCAAGGATTGCAGCAGCGCCGTGGCGATGCCCAGGTGCGTGCGACCGGCCGTCTGCTGCGCGAAAACGGTAAGGTTGGGCATGATGAAGCCCATGCCCAGGCCTGCCATCAGCATGTAGACCGCGATCAGCCCGTGTGACGTATAGCTATGGGTGGTAACAATACCCAAACAGGACAGGGCCATCAGCAGGAAGCCGGCGTAGAGCATCCGGTTGGGGTTGCGGATGCGCGTGATGACGCGCCCGTTGATGATGCTGCCGACCGTGATGAAGACGACCATGGGGGTGATCAGCAGGCCGGCGTCTTGTGGCGACAGGCCGAAGCCGCCTTGCAGCAGCAGGGGCGCGTAGAACAGCAGCGAGTACATCGTCACGCCCACCAGCAGGGCCAGCGTGAAGAGCGTGGCCAGGCCACGGTTGCGGAACATGTCCAGCGGCAAGAGCGGATGCGGGCAGCGCTTTTCCCACCAATACAGCAGCGCGAACGCGGCGATGCTGCCCGCGCCCAGCAGCACGATCAAGGCGCTAAGGCCTTCCTTGGGCAAGAGTTCGACCAGCAACTGCAGGCTGCCCAGCGCCAGCGCGATCAATAGCGCGCCTTGCCAGTCCAGCCGTACTTTGCCCGACGTATGGTTGCGCAGGTGCGGCAGATAGCGCGTCACGAACCACAGGCCCAGGATGCCGATCGGCAGGTTCACGTAGAACACCGAGCGCCAGCCATAGTGTTCAGTCAGCGCGCCGCCCAGCGTGGGGCCGACGGCGTTGGCGATGCCGAAGGCGGAACTGAGCATGACCTGCCAGCGCAGCCGCACGTGCGGGTCGGGAAACAGGTCTGGGATCGACGCGAAGGCGGTGCCCACCAGCATGCCACCGCCAATGCCCTGCAAAGCCCGCGCCAGCACCAGCGTGAACATGCTGTCGGCCGCGCCGCACAGCACCGAGGCCAGCGTGAACAGGATGATCGCGGCCACCACGAAAGGCTTGCGGCCATAGTAGTCGCCCAGGCGTCCGAAGATCGGTACCGTGATGACGGACGTCAGCAGGTAAGACGTCGCAACCCATGCATACAGTTCGAAGCCCTTGAGTTCGGCCACAATGGTCGGCAACGCAGTACCCACCACCGTCTGGTCGATGGCGACCATCATCATGACGAAGCACATGCCCAGCATGGCCATCAAGGTCTGGCGGAAAGGAAGCACTTGGCCGGGCGAATGCGGAGTGCTGGGGGCGGGGGCGGACATTGTTGGATGGGTCAATGATTGATGGATCAATCATTCTAGTCCTACAATCCGCCAGACAGAAAGCCGTCAGCTTCCAGGCCTTGCCAAAGGCGGGCGAGGCAGGCGATTCGCCCGGGTTTTTGGCGTCGCGGCCGGGTTGGCATCGCGAAGCCGGCCCGATTTGTTACGATAGCGGAATCTGCACGCTGGTCATGCCGGCGTCTTCAGCAGGCCTTCCTTGGTAGACCCTCTCTTTTGGCGCCGTAGCCACAGGCTTCCGGCAGAAGCGAGGACTCGCCCTAAAAGGCACACAGCTCCAATTGGCGCGTGGTTTTCCACCGCTATAAGCACCATCCCCGCGCCATGGCGCGGTGGACGGCATTCAAGGATTTCCAGTCGAGGTACCGACGGGGCGGCAATGAAAACGTGGTTCAAGCGCATTTTGATAGGCCTGGTGGTGTTGGTTGTCGTGGCCGTCGTTGGCCTGGCCATCTTCTTGCTGACATTCGATCCCAACGCGTACAAGTACAAGCTGGAAGAGCTTGTGCAGGAACGCTATCACCGCACCCTCACGATCGATGGCGAGATCGAGCTGTCGCTCTTCCCGCGCATCGGCCTGTCGGTGCAGGGCGTCTCGCTGTCCGAGCCCAATAGCTCCGACACCTTCGCTTCCATCGAAAGCACTCGGTTGGCGGTCGCGGTCTGGCCGTTGCTGTCGAACAGCTTCGTGGTGGACCATGTGGCCATCAGCGGCTTCAAGGCGCGCGTGGTGCGGGACAAGGACGGCCAGTTCAATTTCAGCAACCTCGTGGGCGGCACGCCCGTGATCATGACCGCGCCGGCCAATCCCGCCGAAGCGTTGGTGGGGGCGGCCCAGACCGCGGCCCAGGCCATCACCAGCGGCACGTTGCCGCAGACCCGCAACAACATGCAGATCGACATCGCCGGGCTGGACCTGAAGGATGGCGAAGTGCAGTTGCAGGACGCGATCTCGGGCATGGCCGTGGCCGTGACGAAGATCAACGCCAACACCGGCCGCGTCACGTTCAACCAGCCGTTCGATGTGCGCCTGACGGCGCGCGTCGAAGGCGGCAACCCGCGTGTCGACGCCAACCTGACCGGCCAGGCCTTGCTGACGCTTGACCCGTCGGCCAAGCGCTACGCGGCCCAGAAGCTGGATCTGCGCATGGACGGCAAGCTGCCCGGCGCCGAGGCCAAGAGCCTGGCCATGCGCGGCAACCTGGCCTTCAATGGCCAGAAGTCGGCATTGGACGTGGCGGGCCTGGAAGTGGTTTTCCAAGGCGACATCACCGATCCCGCCGCGCGCGCCACCAATGTGGAAGCCAGCGTGGCCATGCCCAAACTGGCGATCGATCCGCACAAGAGCCAACTGCAGATCGAAAAGCTGGCGGTGCGCGCCAAGGGCTCTTCCCCGGACGGCCCGTTTGAACTGGCGGTGGACGCGCCTGCGCTGAATATCTCGCCCGCGTCGGCCACCGGCGAAGCGCTGACCGGCCGCGTGCGCCTCAGCGGCCTGGACGCCAGCTTCGGCCTGAACGGCATCAGCGGCAACGCCGGCGAGCTGGACATCAAGGAAGCCAAGGTCGACAGCACCTCCAAGAACGGCGAACGCGTGGTGAAGCTGAACTTTGCTTCGCCGCTGACGTTGAACCTGCTGCAACGCAGTGGCGGCCTGTCCGGCTTGCGTGGCGACGTCAACATTACCGACCCGGGGTTGCCCAAGGGCAGCTTGCAGATTCCCGTGATCGGCAGCCTGACCGTGGACCTGCTGAAGGACCAGGCCAGCAGCAAGATCAACGCCGTGCTGGAAGGCGGCAAGTTCGACCTTAGCGCCGACATCACCAAGCTCTCCGATACGCCGATGGTGAAGTTCGCCCTGGCGGTGGATACGCTGGACCTGGACAAGCTGGTGCCGCCCGTCGCGGCAGCGCCGGCCAAGCCGCCCGCCGAAGGCAAGAAAGACGAGTCCAAGCCTGCGGCACCCGCCGCGCCCGTGGACGATTCGATCGATCTGTCCGCGCTGGTGGGCCCAAGCGTCAACGGCACCTTGAAGGTCGGCAAGCTGGTCGTGCGCGGCCTGAAGGCCGACGAAGTTGCCGCGGTGGTCAAGCTGGACAAGGGCAAACTCGACATCTCCAGCCTGACCGCAGGCCTGTACGGCGGCAAGCTGGCCGGCGCGTTGTCCGTGGACGCCGCGCAGGGCAACCAGTTGGCCACCAAGATGTCGTTGGCGGGTATTGCCATCGAACCGTTGCTGATGGACCTGGCGAACCGGAACGTGCTGAGCGGCACGGGCAGCCTGGCGCTGGACCTGAAGACGGGCGGCGCCAACGTCTATGCAATGAAGAGCGGCCTGGGCGGCACCGTGCAGGTGCGCCTGCGCGATGGCGCGGTCAAGGGTATCAACCTGACGCAGACGCTGCGCGAGTTGAAGGCGGCGTTCAAGCCCGAGTCGCAAGACGAGACCGTGGCCGCCGACACCAGCAAGCAGACCCAATTCTCGGAGATGGACGCCGATCTGGCCTTCACCAAGGGCGTGGCTGCCGTGAAGCGCTTGAACGTCGTATCGCCGCTGCTGCGCGTCACGCAGGGCGAACCGGCCACCATCGACTTCGTGAAGAGCGAGCTGGACCTGGTGGCGCGCGCGCGTGTCGTGAACCCGGCTGCCGATCCCGAGGGCAAGGAACTGATCGATCTGAAAGATGTGACGATCCCGGTGCACGTGAAGGGCCATTTCGACAAGCCGACCTATACCGTGCTGTGGAAGGACGCCATCGGCAACATCCTCAAACGCAGCCTGGAAAACAAGCTGCGGGAAGCCGTCACGGGCAAGGGCAAGAATGGCGCGCCGCTGGATAAGGCCTTGAAGGGATTGCTGGGCAAATGAGCACCGAAAATTTCCAGCCCATCGCGGAATGCGGCGTCACGTCGCAGTCGGCCGCGGCCGCGTATCACCGGCAATGGCTGATTGCTAACGATTCCGGCCAGTGGTTGAACCGCGAATTGTGCCCCCGGCTTGCCGACGTGTCGGTTGAGCTGCGCCTGGGTTATCTGGTGCTGAAGGCGCCGGGCATGCTGCGCATGGATATTCCGCTGGACGTCATCGAAGACGACGACAGCGTGCGCTACAGCATGAAGGTGGGTGAGCAGACCATCGACGTGATCGACGAAGGGGAACTGGCCGCGGCCTGGATCTCGAACTTCGTGCAGGTGCCTTGCCGCATCATGAAGGTGCACCCGGATACGCCCGTGGCCGCCTGGCCCGCTTGAGCCAGATCACCCGCCGGAGCCATCCGGCGGACTAGGCGCCCAACCTGGCGCGCTTGTATTCGAATGCGGTATGGGCCAGCAGGCCCGCGGCCAAGCCCCAGAAGGCCGACCCGATTCCCCAGAAGCTGAACCCCGACGCCGTTGCCAGCAAGGTGATGAGCGCCGCTTCGCGCCGCTGCGGGTTGGCCATCGCGGCGGCCATGCCGCCCATGATCGTGCCCAGCAGCGCCAGACCGGCCAACGCGGCCAGCAGCGCCGCGGGCAAGGCCTGGAAGAACACCGCCACGGCGCCCGCCACGACGCTTAACCCGACATAGCCCAACCCGTAGGTCGCCGCCGCGATATAGCGTTTGGCGGGGTCGGGGTGCGCTTCGGGGCCGGTGCAGATGGCCGCGCTGATGGCGCCCATGGTGACGCTGTGCGCGCCGAAGGGGGCGGCCAGCAAACCCAGCAGGCCCGTGGCGGCCACGATGCGAGAAGCAGGGGGGCGATAGCCGGCGGCTTGCAGGATCGCCAGGCCGGGCAGATTCTGCGACGCCATGGCCACGACGAACAGCGGGATACCCAGGCTGACGATGGCCTGGGCGCTGAAGGTGGGCGTGGTCCAGACGAATTCCGTCAGGTGCCAGTCCAGCAAGTCCAGGCGAATCAGGTCCAGCCCGAAGGCCAGCGCGATGGCGATCACCATCACCACCAGCACGGCATAGCGCGGCGCCCAGCGCCGGCAGGCCAGATAGGTGGCGCACATCGCCAGGACCAGCGCGGGCTGCTTGCCGACGCTGCTGAAGATGCCCATGCCGAAGTTGAGCAGCACGCCGGCCAGCATGGCGGCGGCGATTTCGCCGGGGATCCGGCGCAGGATGGGATCGATCCAGCCAAATAGCCCACAGAGCAATGTCAGGCTGGCGGCCAGCACGTAGGCGCCGATTGCTTCATTGAAGGGGACGCCGACCAGCGCCGTGACGAGCAGCGCGGCGCCGGGCGTGGACCAGGCCATGACGATGGGCAGCCCGGTGCGCAGGCTGTAGAACGCGCCGCCGAATCCGAAGGCCAGGCTCAACGAGCCGATCCAGGAACCGATCTGCGCCGAGTTCAGGCCTGCGGCATGGCCGGCCTGCACCATCAGGACGGCGGTGCCGCCGAAGCTGACCAGCACGGCGACCAGGCCGGCGGCGACCGCCGAGGCGGACACGTCACGGCGCGCGTGGTGGGGAGCTGGCGACGGAGAGGGAAGGTTGATGCCCGTCTGCGTCGTGTCGCTCATGCGGCACCGGTCAGGCGGCGGTATTTGGCCATGAGCTGCTCTTGGCCTTCGTTCCATTGCGGGTGCAGTTCAATGCACTCCACCGGGCACACCACCTTGCACTGGGGTTCGTCGTGATGGCCGACGCACTCCGTGCATTTGTCGGGGTCGATGACGTAATAGTCGTCGCCCATGGAAATCGCGTCGTTCGGGCACTGGGGCTCGCAAACGTCGCAATTAATGCACTCTTCGGTGATCAGCAGGGCCATGATGGGCAGCGGAGGAAAGCCAGGGGCGGCTCACATTGTACTGCCGGGCCGGAAAGCGCAAGAAGGGCGCGAAATCGCGCCCTTCAGGGATGGTGCGGCGCGTGGCGGATCAGCCCGGCCAGGACTGTTCGCGGCGCTCTTTGGCTTTTTCCTGCAGCCAGCGTTCGACGGACGGGAACACGAACTTGCTGACGTCACCGCCCAACTGGGCGATTTCGCGCACGATCGTGCCCGAGATGAACTGGTACTGGTCCGACGGGGTCATGAACAGCGTTTCCACGTCGGGCAGCAGATGGCGGTTCATGCCGGCCATCTGGAATTCGTATTCGAAGTCGGACACGGCGCGCAGGCCGCGGACGATGACGCGGCCGCCCTGGTCGCGGACGAAGTCTTTCAGCAAGCCGCCGAAGCTCTGCACTTCCACGTTGGGGTAGTGGCCCAGGACTTCGCGGGCAATCTCCACGCGTTCGTCGATGCTGAAGAAAGGCTTTTTGTTGCGGCTAAGCGCGATGCCCACCACGACTTTGTCGAAAAGCGTGGCCGCGCGGCGGACCAGGTCTTCGTGGCCCCGGGTCAGCGGGTCGAAAGTGCCGGGATATACAGCGATGATCATGCGAGCTCCGTACCGTTATTAGTGGTGTACACCATCCTCCGAAGCTCGGATTATTGATCTATTTCCGCAATGCAGCAAATTCGAGCAGATGGTAGTGGACCGCACCTGCCTTGTCCTGCCGCAAGATCTGGAATCCTTCCGGCGCTTCGATGGCGGTTTCCGCCTCGACATAGACTAGCCCATGCTCGGTCAAAATGCCCGGCAGGATGGGCCAGAGTCGCGGGAGCCAGCCCTGGCCAAATGGCGGATCCAACAGGATGAGGTCAAATCGGGACGCATCCATCCGTTCGGCGACCTGCATCGCGTCGCCCACATGGATGCGTATCATGTCGGCTTTGAGCTTGTCGCGCAGTGTCCGCAGCGCGGACGCAGCGGTCTTGTCCCGCTCGACCATCTGCACATGCGCCACGCCGCGCGAGGCCGCCTCGAACCCCAGGGCGCCGCTGCCGGCGAACAGATCCAGCACCTGTTTGTCGGCGAATTCGCCAGCCCACAGGTGATTCAGCCAGTTGAACAGTGTCTCGCGCACCCGGTCGGGCGTGGGGCGCAGCGTCTCCACGTCGGGCACGGCGATGGGGGTGCGCCTGTATTGGCCACCGACGATACGAATATACTTGTTACCCATGTTTAGCCGCTTCTTCAAGAAAAAATCCCCACCGCCCGCCGCGCCGGCTCAGCCCGCGCCGCCGCCTGAGGTCGTAGACGCCGCCGTCGCGCCTGCGGAGCCCGCCGCCGCGCCGGTGATTCCACCGGCCGCCACGCCGGCCGCACCCTTTCCGAATCCCGTGGTTGCCGCGCCGACGCCTGCGCCGGTGCCCGACCAGGTGCCCGCGCCTGCGCCTGTCGCACCGACCGTGCAGACAGCCCCGGCTGCTCCGACTGTAGCGCCGATCGCACGCGCCGATGCGCCGGCCCAGGCGCCGACGCCGGTCAACGCACCGCTTGATGCACCGCCCGCCGTGGCGCCCGTGGCAGCACCCGCGCCGGCTCCGACCTCAGCGCCAGCGCCTGCCGCGCCTGCGCCTGCGCCTGCGCCTGCGCCTGCACCTGCACCTGCACCTGTTCCTGTTCCTGCTCCTGCACCGGAACCTGTTCCGGCACCCGCTCCGGCCGTCGAGCCTGCGCCCGCCGAAGCGCCGAAAAAAGCGTCGTGGCTGTCGCGGTTGAAGCAGGGCCTGTCGCGGACCGGCCAGAGCATTGGCGGCATCTTCATCGGCGTCAAGGTCGACGAAAACCTGTTCGAGGAACTCGAATCGGCGCTCATTATGGCCGATGCGGGCCTGGAGGCCACCGAGAAGCTGCTGACCGCGCTGCGCGCGCGGGTCAAGAAGGAACGCATCGAAGACCCGGCCAAGGTGAAGACGGCCCTGCGCCAGTTGCTGGCCGATCACCTGCGTCCGCTGGAGCGCGCGTTCGACCTGACCCGCACCAAACCGCTGGTGGTGATGATCGCCGGCGTGAACGGCGCGGGCAAGACGACTTCCATCGGCAAACTGGCCCACACGTTCCAACGCCAGGGCGCCAGCGTTCTGCTGGCCGCCGGCGACACCTTCCGCGCCGCCGCGCGCGAACAACTGGTGGAATGGGGCAGCCGCAATAACGTCAGCGTCATTGCGCAGGATGGCGGCGACCCTGCCGCCGTGGCGTTCGACTCGGTCAACGCCGGCCGCGCACGCGGCATGGGCGTGGTCATGGTGGACACCGCGGGGCGCTTGCCGACGCAGTTGCACCTGATGGAAGAACTGAAGAAGATTCGCCGCGTCATCGGCAAGGCCGACGCCACCGCGCCGCACGAAGTGCTGCTGGTGGTGGACGGCAACACCGGGCAGAACGCGCTGGCGCAGATCCGCGCGTTCGACGCGGCCATCACGCTGACAGGCCTGGTCGTGACCAAGCTGGACGGCACGGCCAAGGGCGGCACGCTGGCGGCCGTTGCCGCAGGCAGCCAGGGGGTGCGTCCGATCCCGGTCTACTGGATCGGCGTGGGCGAAAGCCTCGAAGACTTGCAGCCTTTCGTGGCGGACGAATTCGCCGCGGCCTTGCTGGCAGACTGATCCGCCAGCAGGTCCGACACAACGGGGCGGTGCGCAAGCGCCGCCCCGTTGCCATTTGCACGCGGCAATCCGCGGAAATCCGCGAAGTGAGCCGCGGCCCTACCGTCAGGCCGTCGCGTCAGGCACCTGGCCCATCGCCGGATCGCTGACCCCGTCCTTGCCCGTTTCCATGCGGCCGGCAAAGCGGCGTTGGAACGCGGCATAGCCTTCGCACGCCACCGCAAAGTCGTACCACTGCCCGCTCTCGCTTACCGGCCAGCTCAGTTCGGCGGTCTGGCCGGCTTGCACGGTGGCGGTCCAGGGGCCGTCGCTGCGGTATGCCTTGGCGCTGACGGTGAATGTGCAAGCCTGGCTGCCGTTGTTGTGCAGCTTGACTTGCACCTGCGGGTCGTCGCAAGGCACGTAGCACACCTGGATCTCGGGTTGCGCGCCGCCGGTCTGCATCAAGTCGCCCGCGAAGGCGCGGTGATAGCCGTTCGGCCCCAATACCCACAAGTCGTACTTGCCGCTGTCGGCGGACACGTCCCAGGCGTCGTCCAGCGACTTGCCCGCCTCGACCACATAGCGGCGCGGGATGCGGTCCAGATGCAGCTTGTCGTACACGTGGAAGACGGCGGCCGCCTGACCGTTGCTGGCGTTGGCGAATAGCAGCCTGACGCGGTTCTCGCGCGGCTCTTCGCGGGCGCTCGTGTGCAGCTCGTAGGGCAGCGCGCGCGAGGGTCGGGTGCCGGGCGCCTGCTTGGCCAGCGTCTGTTGCGTGGGGATGGCGATGGCAGGCTGCGATTCCTGCCAGGTCGTCAGGCCGTCGGCGTCCGTCTTGGTCGTGCGGCCCGACAACGTCGGCAGGGCGGCACTGTTGGGCGATACGAAATTCAGCGTCGAGGTGAGGTCACCGCAAACCGCGCGCCGGAACGCGCTGATGTTGGGTTCGACGACGCCGAAACGCTGTTCCAGGAAGCGTAGGGCGGATGTGTGGTCGAACACCTGCGAATTGACCCAGCCGCCACGGCTCCACGGCGAAATCACCCACATCGGCACGCGCATGCCGGGGCCGTAGGGCTTGCCGTCGGCGGTCAACTGCTTGGGCGTGGCAGGCGGGTAGGTGAAGTACTCGAACGCCATCTCGGCGTCCGTCAGCGTGGACTTGCCCGCCAGCGTGCCGTCATCGTTGCGCGATGGCGCGGACGGCGTCGGCATGTGGTCGAAGAAGCCATCGTTTTCGTCGTAGGTCACCAGAAATACGGTCTTGCTCCAGACCTCGGGCGATTGCGTCAGGGCGTCCAGCGCGGCCTGGATGTACCACGCGCCCTTGGCGGGGCTGGAGGGGCCGGGGTGTTCGCTGTAGGCAGCGGGCGGGATGATCCACGACACTTCCGGCAGCGTGCCGTTCATCACGTCGTCGCGCAGGCTTTGTAGAAAGCCGCCGTCGGGCATGGTGTTGCCAAAGCCCTTGGCCAGCGGGCTGTAGAGATCGTCGATGGCGGGGTTGTAGGCCGGGCCGCCCTGGTTGGTCACCTGCCGGTCCGCCGGCATCTTTTCGATTTCGGCGCGCCAGTGCCGGAAGCTCATCATCTCGTTGCAGCCGAAGTTGTCCGGGATGTTCTGGTAGACCTTCCAGCTCACTCCCGCCTGCTGCAGGCGGTCGGCGTAGGTCGTCCAGGTCCAGCCTTCGGTGGACGGGCCCACATCGGCGCCATCGTTCATTTCGTTCATCACGACCGACACGTTGTCGCCCGAGGGACCGTTGGTGCCGGTCCAGAAGAAAAGCCGGTTGGGGATGGTGCCCGCGTGCATCGCACAGTGATAGTTGTCGCACAGCGTGAAGGCGTCGGCCAGCGCGCGGTGGAAAGGGACTTCGGCGGTCTCGTAGTAGCCCATGGACAGCGGCTGCTTGACGCTTGCCCACTTGTTCATGCGGCCATGGTCCCAGGCGGCCTGGCAATCGGGCCAGGAGTGCGGCGTGCTGCCGGCACGCTGTGCGTTGCCCAGCGTCGTGTCCAGGTGATAGGGCAACTCTTCGGTGCCGTCGCTGCGCGTTTGGTGAAACACCGACTTGCCGTTGACCAGCGGAATGGGGAACCGGTCGCCGAAGCCGCGCACGCCGGGGAAGGTGCCGAAGTAGCCGTCGAAGGAGCGGTTTTCCAGCATCAGCATCACGACGTGCTTGACGTCCTGGATGGTGCCCGTCGGGCTGCTGGCTTCAATGGCCAGCGCGCGGCGGATGCTGGGCGGGAACATCGACAAGGCGCTTACGGCAGCGGTGGTTCCCAGCGTGGTCTTGAAGAATTTTCTTTTGGAGGCGTCGAACGTCATTGGCTTCTCTGTCGTTGAAGGTCGGAGGGGAACGGGCTCAGGGGGCGCAGTGCGACGCGCACGCGGCGGGCGGCGGGGTGGGCGTCGTGGTGGGCGGGGGAGCGGGTTCGTCCGAATCGTTGTCGTCGCCGCCGCAGGCGGACAGCGAAAACACGAGCGACAGCGCGCAGAAGGCCGCAAGGCCTCGTCTTGCATGGGCGAGCAAGTGGGAAGTGGTTTCCATGGTTCTGTAAGTGTGGATGGGCTGACGGCCCGCAGGGGCCGTTGCCGTCACACAGGACGCATGTCGGGCGGATGCTGCGGGCCACGAGTGCGTCCGGCGCAGGGGGCCGGACGACAGCGATCCAGTATTGGCGCGTCGGATGTCGTTCGTTTTACAGACAGCTGACCCGAAGCTTGCCGTGCCACTTTTTTTGAAACGCAGTGCTAGATGCGTGTCCAGGTGAAAACGAATTCACGAATTGACTTGCCGCTGCGGTAAACGCGCGCGCCCCTCCTGGCCCGGGCGGCCAGGACGGGCGCGGCTTGAAGCCATTACTTCCAGAAGGGCTTGCTGCGCGCCAGGTCGTCGAAGGCTTTCTGCGCTTCGTCCGCCAGTTCTTCCAGGCGCGCGCTGATCCAGCCCAGCGCGAACCAGGCTTGCGGATGCGTGGCGGTACACGACTCGTAGTAGTCGCGGGCGACAGCCAGGTCGTTGATTTCGCCCAGCACGTCCTGCACCTTGGACAGCAGCTTGCGGTAGCGGCGCAGCTTGGCCGCGGGCAGCAGCGATTCCGCGAACGCCAGGCTGTAGCGCAGCCGTTTGCCGCGCTTGCGCAGTTCATGGCGGGTGGGAACGTCCAGCTTGGCGAACTGCGTGCCCTGGTCGGCCACTTTGCTGTGCCAGCGGTGCAGGCGGCGCGCCAACTGCTTGTGCAGGTGTTGCGGGTCGGGTTCCGGCGCCAACATGGGGATGATGGTGGGCTTGACGCTGGGACCGGCCATGCCGCCTTCCAGCCGGATGGCGGGCTCGGGCGCGGTGTCGCTGGGCGTGCCGTTGGCGATGGCATGGCCAGGGCTGGCGGGGACCGCGGCCGGCACGTCCAGGCTCCATTCCAGCAGTTCAAGCAGCCAGGCCTGGAAGGCCTTGCCGCCGGCGATGGTCTGGGCGTCCTGTTCGGGCGGCGCGGCCTCCATGGGGATCACGGGCATGCCGGCGCGGATGAGCGCGGGCGCCACGGTCTCGTTCAGCACGTCTTGATCGCGGTTGGCGCCGAAAGCGGCGAAGTGCGTGCGCACGCCTTGCAGCATGGCGTCGGGCACCGGCGCGATCCAGCCATCGAAGAGCTTCCAGGCCGAGCGCAGGCGGCGTACGCCCACGCGCAACTGGTGCACGTGTTCGGAGTTGCCGGCGCGGTACACGCCTTCGGTGTCGACCTCGGCCAGCACCGCGGCGTTGCGCGCGATCTGGTCCAGGCATTCCGCGGCGATGCGCCCCATTGCCTGCGACGGTGTCATGTCGTCGCGCAGCTTTACGGCGGCCGCGCTGCGCGGCGCCCAGAATTGGGCGATGGCCTGGGCCCGGCGCGTTTCAAGGTCGTCGCCCGGGATGGCGTCCACGTCGGCCAGGCGTTGCGCCAGCTGGGCAAGCGCGTCGCCGCGTTCGGACTTGCTGCGGGGATCCAGCACCAGGCTATGACGCTGCTGCCACCCGCGTGCACAAGCGAAGATGGCGGCCGGGCGGCCCGACACCAGTTCGAATTCCAATTCCGAGATGGGCAGTTCCAACGCGCCGGCGCGCAAGATGCCGGTGTCGTACGCAAGTTCCACCGTGCCGAAGCGCGTGCGGACTTTGCGCAGCAGGCGCTGCACGTCGGTTTCGTAGCGCAGGCCAAGTTCGCCTTTGACCGCGGACAGCGCGGCTTCGACCTCGGTGCCGGCATACACCGACAGGTCCAGCACGGGGCCGGGACGCGGGTGATTCAATTCAATGCGGGTGATGGCGTTGATGCCTGGCATCTTCAGCGTCTGCACCCAATCGCGGCCTTCCTGGCGCAGCCGGATGGCGATGCGCGCCCGCGCAAGTTCGCGCTCCGGCGTGTCGAAATACATGGCATGCAAGCGGATGCGCGTGGCCTCGCGTTGCTTGATCTCTTTCAGCACGGCCTGGCGCGAAGCCGTGGGCACATGCAGTTTCAATTCCTGTTCCGACATGGCGGGGGGTGTCCAACGGCAAAAGCCGAGATCTTAATCAACCCGGAGGCGGGATTTGATGACCGTTCATATTTTGTTCACATTGAGCATAGACGTGAACGCAGCCTGTGGACAAGCCGCGTGCTTTTGCCGGGCAAGAAAAAACGCCGCCCTTTTTCAAAGGCGGCGCCAAGGAGCGCTGGTCAGGGGAAACCGACAAGCGTAAAACAGGGACGCGATCAAAGAATGCGTTTGCGCGCCTGCGTGATGATGATTTCGGCCAGTACGACCACAATGAAGATCGCGGCCAGCACCAGCGCCACGCGGTCCCATTGGAAGAGGTTCAGCGCGGTGTCCAGCGCCATGCCGATGCCGCCCGCGCCCACCAGGCCCAGCACGGCGGATTCACGCACGTTGATGTCCCAGCGCAGCAGCACGATGGACCAGAACGCCGGACGGATCTGCGGCCAGTAGGCGTACCACAGCACCGATGCCTTGCTGGCGCCGGTGGCGGTCACGGCTTCGATGGGCCCGCGCTGCGCTTCTTCGATGGCTTCGCCCACCAGCTTGCCCACGAAACCGATGGAGCGAAAGGCGATGGCCAGCGTGCCGGCCAGTGCGCCCGGTCCAAAGATGGCGATGAACAGCAGCGCCCACACCAGCGAATTGACCGACCGGCTGGACACCAGGATCAATCGCGCCAGCATGTTGATGGTCTTGCTGGGCGTCAGGTTGTTGGCTGCCAGCAGGCCCACCGGCACCGCCATGAAGACGGACAGGATGGTGCCCAGGGTAGCGATGTGCAGCGTTTCGATCAGCGCGTGGTGCACGCCGTCCGGGTAGTAGGCCCAGTCGATCGGCCACATGCGGCGGAACAGGTCCGCCATCTGCTCGGGCGCGTCATACAGGAATTCCGGTATGACTTCCACGCCGCGAATCGCTTGCGCGATGGCCGCGACCACCAGCAGGTACAGCGCAAAGCGCAGCAGCCGCTGGCCCATGCTGTAGCGCTGCCAGACGCGAGGGGAACCTGCGGGGTTCAGGGTGGAGGCATGGACGTTCATTCTTCCACCTCCGCCTTGCGCGCCGCGGGCGTCTTGCCGGAGCCGATGCCGCGGGCCCCCGCGAAACGGCCTTGCAGAATGCGGTCGAAACCCAGGTTGTCCAGGAACACGGCGCGCACGAAGCCGGCGATGATTTCACCCAGCATGATGATGGCGATGAGCGTCAGCAGGATGGCGCTGACGAAGTCGTAATCGAAACGCTGGAAGGCCGAGAACAGGGTGCCGCCCACGCCGCCCGCGCCCACGATGCCCACCATGGTGGAGTTGCGCAGATTGGAATCGAACTGGTAAGTGGCAAAGCCGATGAAGCGCGCGAACACCTGCGGCAGCACGCCGAAGATGATCACGTTGGCAAACGACGCGCCGCTTGCACGCACGGCTTCCACCTGCTTGAGCGAAATTTCCTCGATGGCTTCGGTGAACAGCTTACCGATGAATCCGATCGACGCCACGGTCAGCGCCAGGATGCCCGCCAGGGCGCCGAAGCCCACGGCCTTGACGAACAGGATGGCGACGATGACCGGGTGCAGGGCGCGGCACAGCGCCACCAGCGAACGCGCGGGCCACGACACCCAGGCGGGCATCATGTTGCGGGCGCCAAGCAGGCCGACCGGCAGCGCGAACAGGATGCCCAGCACCGAGGCCAGTACCGCGATTTCCAGGCTTTCCGCGATGCCTTTCCACAAGGTCGCGGGCTTTTCGAAATTAGGCGGGAACATGCGCGAAAGAAACGTCGACGCGTGCCCCATGCCGGTTTCAAAGCGCGCCCAGCTGAAATCCAGCTGCGCGCCGGCGTAGATTGTGTAGATCACCAGCAACACCAGGCCCGCCTTGGCGCGCCCGGACATGGCGAAGGGGCGGACGCCCCGGGGATGCGTCATTCCAGCCAAGACTCGCCTCCGTAAATGGTCTTGAGCATGGTCGCGTCCAGGCCCTGGCCATCGCCGTCGTAGACCACGTGCCCGCCGGACATGCCGACGATGCGGGTGGCGTAGCGGCGGGCCAGTTCCACGTCGTGGATGTTCACGATGACGGGAATGCCGGTGGCGCTGCCCTGGTCGGACAGCAGCTCCATGATTTCAACGGAGGTCTTCGGGTCCAGCGACGACGTGGGTTCGTCGGCCAGCAGCAACTGCGGGCGCTGCATCAGCGCGCGGGCGATGCCCACGCGCTGGCGCTGGCCGCCCGACAGCGCGTCGGCGCGCTGGTCGGCAAAGCCGGCCAGGCCGACGGTATCCAGCAGCTTGTAGGCGTGCTCGATGTCTTCCGGTTCAAAGCGGCGCATCCAGGCCTTGAGCGCCGAGGTGTAGCCCAGCCGTCCGGTCAGCAGGTTTTCCATCACGGTCAGGCGTTCGACCAGGTTGTATTCCTGGAACACCATGCCGATGCGCCGGCGCGGGCGGCGCAGCGACGCGCCGCGCACGCGGGCCAGGTCCACCGACCCATCCTTGGACTGCAGCACGATCTCGCCCTGGGTGGGTTCGATCAGCCGGTTGATGCAACGCAGAAGCGTGCTTTTGCCGGTGCCGGAAGGGCCGATGATGGCGGTCAGCCCCTGGCCGGCGATTTCAAGGTTGATGCCATTGAGAACCGGCCGGCCGGCCCGGTATTCCTTGACCAGGCCGGAAATGCGTAGCGACGTCGTCATGCTGGATTACTTCTTGCTCTTTGCGGATTCGCGGTCGTAGGCGGCGCGGTTGAAGCTTTCGCCACCCGATTCAGCCACCTGGCGGACGATGGCCCAGTCCTTCTGATAGGTCACCGGATAGAAGCGGTCGGCGTTGTCGAAGGCCTTCGACATTTCCGCGGGGAAGCGGTAGTCGTAGAAGCACTTCAACATCTGGTCGCGGAACTTCGGTTCCAGGTCATGCGCGTAGGCGAATGACGAGGTGGGGAATTTCTCGCTCTTGTAGATCACGCGGAAGTCGGCTTCCTTGACCTGGCCGCGTTCGACCATGCGCTTGAACACGTCCGAGGCCACGGCGGCGGCGTCATAGTCGCCGGAGTTCACGCCCATGACGGATTGGTCGTGCTTGCCCGAGAAGATCACCTTGTAGTCCTTGTCCGGCGTCAGGCCTTCCTTGGGGAACAGGGCCACGGGCGCCATGTGGCCCGAATTCGACGACGGCGCGGTGTGCGCCAGCTTCTTGCCCTTCAGGTCAGCCAGCTTCTGGTAGGGGCTGTCTTTCTTGACGATGACGATCAGGTTGTAGCCCTGGAAGCCGTCGGCATAGCCCTTGACGGCAAACGGCACGGCGCCCGCGATGTTCACGGCGAAGGCAGTGGGACCGGTCGAGAAGCCGCCCACGTGCAGGCGGCCCGAGCGCATGGCTTCGATTTCCGCGGCGTTGCTTTGCACCTGGTAGAACACCACGCGCTTGCCGGTGCATTCCGACAGGTGCTTGGTGAAGGGCTTGAAGATGTCTTCGTAGACCGCCGGGTCTTCCACCGGGGTGTAGGTGAACACCAGTGTCGAAGGCGTTTTCAACTTGGACGCGTCGGTGGGCGTATCGGCCACCAGGTCCTTGTTGTTGTCGCAATACATCTGGTCCAGATCGCCCCGGTTGGAGCAGGTGTCGGCGGCCTGGGCGGTGGCGCCGCCAACGGCGAATGCGGCCAGGGCGGCCGCTTGCAATAGACGCATCGCGTGCATGGTTTGTCTCCTCTTGTGGGACGAATTTGAATATTCGCTGAATTCAACCACACAAGCGGGGACGGGCACACTTGGGAAAGTCCCTGCCTTTCTTTTCGTCTTTTGTTCGAATTGTTCGTTTTATGTTCGTTTATTTTCGATCATTCGAACGTGCCGGGTATGCGCCTGGCCAGGATCCGCCGGTTCAGCCCCGGTAGCCCAGCTTGCGTGAGATCTCCTGCGCGCAGGCCAGCAGCGGGCGCGCGATCGTGCCGTCCCAGCTCACGTCGAAAAGACCCGTGGGCCCCAGGCTGGTCAGCCCCAGGACGATGTTGCCGGTGTTGTCGAATACCGGCACGGACAGGGCGTCCACGCCGGGCAGCGGATTGCCCAGCGCGCGGGCCATGCCGTGCACGCGGATATCGGCCAACTGGGCTTCGATATTGGCCCGTGATGCCTTGCGCGGGGGCGGCACGCTGGCGATGACGGCCGTGTCGCCTTCTTCGCGAGCAATGTAGTGTTCGCTGACCTTGGGCGGCAGCCAGGCGGCAAACACCAGCCCGGTGGCGGTGTGCAGCATGGACATGACGGTGCCCTTGCGCATGTTCACGTGGACCGGGTAGCTGGCTTCGGTCATGTGGATCATGGTGGGCCCGTGGGAACCCAGCACCGCGATGCCCAGCGTGTGGCCGATCTCGGATTGCAGCTTGGCGATCTCGGGCATGGCGATGCGCACGGGGTCCAGCCGTTGCAGGCTGACCAGCCCCATCTGCAGGGCGAAGGGGCCAAGTTCGTATTGGCCGGTGATGGTGTCTTGCTGCACCAGGCCAACGCGGATGAAGCTGACCAGATAGGGGTGCGCCTTGGCGGACGTCATGCCGGCGCCCGCGGCCAGGTCGCGCAGGGTCAGGGGCTTGGCGGCGTCCACCAGGGCGGCCAGCAACGGCACGCCCACTTCGATGGACTGGATGCTGCGGCGGCCGTCGTTGGCGGCGGGGGCGGGTGTCTTGGTGGTGGCCACGGGATGCGGACCTCAGGCCGGTTGCGCGTGCGGCGATTGCACGGACTGGCGGGCCGCCAGCAACCGGTCCGCCATTTCAACGAAGCCCGCGCCGCCATGGAAGGCGGCGACGAAAGCGGGGCGGTGCGTCAGGCGGTGCAACTGGGCCTGGATGTTGGCCACTCCGACCGAAATAGGGAAGTACGCGAACATGGGTTCGTCATTGGGCGAATCGCCAATGAACAGCGTGCTGTCCAGCGCGCTGGCCACGTCCGCGCCGAATTCGCGCTGGAACATCGTGCGGGTCATGGTCAGCTTGTCGTAGTCGCCGAACCAGCCGTTGACGTGGATGGAACTGACTTTGGCCTGGGCGCCGGCGTCGTGGAAGATCTGGACGATCTTGCTGATGGCCGAATCAGGCAGCGCGGGCACGTCTTCGCAGAAGTCGATGGCCAGGTCGGCCACGCGATAGTCCTGGTCGCTGGCGACGGCCGAGCCCGGCACCTCGGCCAGCACGCGGTCTCGGATGGCGTCCAGTTGCTTGCGGCTGGCCTGGCGCGACGCCGCGTCCGTCCAGTAGTGGGTGGTCATGCGGCGGGCCTGGCGGTCGTAGGCGTAATAGAACGCGCCGTTCTCCCCCACCACGGCGCGCACCGGCCACATGCGGGCGATGTGGTCGCACCAGCCAGCCGGGCGGCCGGTGATCGGCACGACCTGGATACCCGCCTGTTCCAGGCGTTCCAGCGCGGCGTAGGCGTCGGCCGGCAGGCGGCCCTCGGTGGTCAGCGTGTCGTCGATATCGGTCAGGACGACGCGAACCGCCGCCGCGACGGTCAAAGGCATGGCCGCAAGGGCTTGCATGGGTTTTATCCTCGAGGGGGTGTCGTTTTCAGGGGGGTCTCCGGGCGAAAGTTTAACCGGATGCCCCCCGCCGGCAGCCGTTCTGACGGTTCGATAGGGGATCTGGCGCCAGGGGCGCTAAAATCCGGGCTTTCCCGCCTGGTTTGCGTGCCCGCCATGTCCGTCCAGTTGTCCTCTTTGCCCGGCTCCGAGCCGGAATCCTTCGGTATCGCTTCGGTTGCCGAGATCATCGCCGAGCTTCGTGCCGGCCGCATCGTCATCCTGGTTGACGAAGAAGACCGTGAAAACGAAGGCGACCTGGTCATGGCCGCCGAATTCGTCACGCCTGAAGCGATCAACTTCATGGTCACGCACGGCCGCGGCCTGGTGTGCCTGACGCTGACCGAAGAGCGCTGCCGCCAGTTGGAGCTGCCGATGATGGCAGCCCGCAATGGCACGCGATACGGCACTAATTTCACGCAGTCCATCGAGGCCGCGGTAGGCGTGGAAACCGGCATCTCGGCTGCTGACCGCGCCCGCACGATCCAGGTGGCGGTGGCGCGCGACGCCAAACCGGCCGACCTGGTGCAGCCCGGCCACATCTTCCCGGTGCGCGCGGTGCCCGGCGGCGTGCTGGTGCGCGCCGGCCACACCGAAGCCGGTTGCGACCTGACCGCCATGGCCGGCCTGACGCCTGCCGCGGTCATCTGCGAGATCCTCAAGCCGGACGGCACCATGGCCCGCCTGCCGGACCTGGTGGAATTCGGCCGCCAGCACAATCTGAAGATCGGCACGATCGCCGACCTGATCCAGTACCGCAGCGAACACGAATCCATCGTCAAGCGCGTGGGCAAGCGCCCCATGCAGACGGCCTGGGGCACCTTCGAGGCCGTGGCCTACGAAGACGCCGCCACGGGCTCTGCCCATTTGGCGCTGGTGCATGGTAACGTGAGCCCCGACGTCGAAACGCTGGTGCGCGTGCATGAGCCGGCCTCCGTGCTGGACGTGCTGGACACCGGCGCCAGCCCGCACAGTTGGGGCGTGGCAAAAGCGTTGCAGGCGATTGCGGCCGCTCCGGCAGGAGTGCTGGTGTTGATGAACTGCCAATCGTCCACCGAGCACCTGTTCGGCCAGATCGCCGGCTGGAACGACCCGAAGGCGCAGGCCGACGCCGCCGCCAGCACCGACCGGTTCGGGCTGCGCACCTACGGCATCGGCGCCCAGATTCTGCGCGACCTGAATGTAGGCCAGATGAAGCTGCTGGCTCGGCCGCGCAAGATGCCCAGCATGGCGGGCTTTTCGCTCACCATTACGGGTTACGATTGCGACCCGCTGAATACTTCCGCAACACACTGAAGGCCGACACATGAACCCTTACATCCTTACCCCCGACCTGAACGGCGAAGGGCTGCACATCGGCATCGTACGCGCCCGCTTCAATGAAGAAATCGGTCAAGCCGAACTTGAAGCGTGCCTGAAGGAACTGGCCGAGCTGGGCGTGGACGAACGCGACGTGATGGTCGCGACCGTTCCCGGCGCCCTGGAACTGGGCGTGGCCCTGTCGCACATGGCCGAAACGTTCGAATTCGACGCCTTGATCGCGCTGGGCGCCGTCATCCGTGGCGAGACCTATCACTTTGAAGTGGTCAGCAATGAAATGGCCATGGCAATCACCCGTATCTCCCTGGAAACCGGCATCCCCGTCGCAAACGGCGTGTTGACCGTCGACACCGACGAGCAGGCGCAAGCCCGCGCCGCCGGCAAGGGCCGCGATTGCGCTCAGGTGGCCGTTGAAATGGCCAACCTGGTGGCGGCGCTGGAACCCGAGGAAGAAGACGAAGACGACGAAGACGAGGACGAAGATTTTGACGACGAAGAAGACGACGACCAGCGCTGATAGCGCGGCGCAAGCCCGCGCCAGTGCGCGCAGCGCCCGCCGCCGTGCACGCGAATTCGCGCTGCAGGGCGTGTACGCGTGGCTGCTGCGCGGTGGCGAAGGCACGCAAGACGCCGGCGAGATCGACGCCCACCTGCGCGACACCGAGGATTTTTCCGAGGCCGACGCGCAGTGGTTCAAGACCTTGCTGCACGGTGTCCTGCGCGAAGCGCCCGCGTTGCGCGAGCGTTTCACGCCCTATGTCGACCGCCCGCTGGCCGAGCTGTCGCCTGTTGAGCATGGCATTCTGCTGATCGGCAGCTTCGAACTGATTCATCATGTCGAAGTGCCGTACAAGGTTGCCATCAACGAAGCGGTCGAGCTGGCCAAATCGTTTGGCGGCACCGACGGCTTCAAGTTCGTCAACGGCGTGCTCGACAAGCTGGCCGCCGACGTGCGTGCGACCGAAGTCCAGGCCGCCGCTAGGAGGTAGCCCCCCCCCGAGCGCTGCGCGCTTCCCCCCCAGGGGGGCGCCTCTGCGGACCGGCGGAGCCGGCTCCGCGTGGCCCTGTTTTTGGGGGCATTTGCTTCTTGCGATGCGCGCGGCGGTGGGCTTTTTTCCCCGTTGCGTGCGCCGCGCATGATCTTCGGGACTGTACGTCCCATGTGGGCGTTAATGCCGGCCGGCCGTGCCGGATAGCGGAGTCGCCGTGGCGTCCGAATTCGATCTGATCGCGCGCTATTTCACCCGGACCGCGCCGGCAGGAATGCTGGGCGTGGGCGACGATTGCGCCCTGTTTCCCGTGCCGCCTGGCGAACAAGTCGCCACCAGCACTGATCTGCTGCTGGAAGGCCGGCATTTCTTTCCCGACGTAGACCCCCGCGCCCTGGGCCACAAAGCCCTGGCCGTGAATCTTTCCGACCTGGCCGCCATGGGCGCCTGGCCGATCGGCTGCGTCCTGGGGCTGGCCTTGCCGCGCCTGGACGAACCCTGGCTGGCCGCGTTCGCGGACGGCTTTCACGCGCTGGCCGCCGCGCATGGCTGCCCCCTGATTGGCGGCGACACCACGCGCAGCGCGCATGACCTGGCGATCAGCGTCACCGTGTTTGGCGCCGTGCCCGCCAGCCAGGCGCTGCGGCGTGACGGCGCGCAGGCTGGCGACGACATCTGGGTATCGGGCGAGCTGGGCGCGGCCGACGTGGCCTACCGCCTGCTGGACGGCCAGTATCCGGCCGATGCGCCCTTGCTGGCCGCCACCCGCGGCGCGCTGGAATGGCCGCAGCCTCAGGTCGCGCTGGGATTGGCGCTGCGCGGCGTCGCGCACGCCGCCATCGACCTGTCGGACGGCCTGCTGCAAGACCTGGGCCACATTCTGGCCGCCAGCGGGGTGGGCGCGTCCATCGAGTTCAGCCGGATGCCGGTGGCCGCGGCCTTGGCGGCGATGGACGCCGCGCCGTTGCAACGCGCGGTGCTGGGCGGCGGCGACGTCTATCAGTTGTGCTTTACCGCGCCCGCCGCCAAACGCGACGCCGTCCAGGCCGCTGGCCTGGCGGCTAACGCCCGCGTGACCCGCATCGGCCAGACGCTGGCGCAGCCGGGCCTGACCGTGCTGGACGGGCAGGGCCAGCCGATGACCACGCTGCCGGCCGGTTTCGACCACTTTCCCGCGGCGTGATCCCGGCGGATTCGCCTGCTTTTACCGACATCCCCCTCTACCCCCGGCCCAGGAACGCCATGTCCCTTACCGATAAGCCATCCCCGTCCATGCGCGAACGTTCGCGGGCCGAGTATCCGCCGCTGTCCTGGATATGCCGCGATCCCGGCCGGCTGATCGCCTTTGGCCTGGGCAGCGGCTTGATCCGTCCGGCGTCGGGCACCTGGGGCACCTTGCTGGCATGGGGCATCTGGGTGGCGGCCGCGCCTGCCGCATCGGACCTGGCGATTGGCGTGTTCCTGGCGCTGGCTTTCCTGTACGGGTGCTGGGCCTGCCATCGCGTGGGCCGCGAACTTGGGCAGGCGGATCATGTCGGAATGGTCTGGGACGAGATGGTGGCGTTCTGGCTGGTGCTCTGGCTGACGCCCGCCGGCTGGGTGTCGCAGTTGCTGGCGTTCGGGCTGTTTCGCCTGTTCGACATCGTCAAGCCGCCTCCCATCAAGTTCTTCGACGCTCATATCAAGGGCGGCTTCGGGGTTATGTGGGACGATATCGTGGCGGCCGGCTATGCCTTGCTGGTGATGGCGTTGGTCGCGCGTACAGGAGTCTTGGGATGAACGAGCAACAAGCAGCAGGATCGCGTTTGAATCTGTCGGCCGCGCAGTTGACCGAGGCGATGACCGTCGGCCTGGCCGAACAACTGGGCGACGCGATGCGGCGTCATGGCTGGATGCTTGGCACCGCGGAATCCTGCACCGGTGGCTTGCTGGCCGGCGCGATGACATCGGTAGCCGGTTCCAGCGAATGGTTCGAGCGCGGCTTCGTCACCTATAGCAACGAAGCCAAAGTGGCCGAGCTGGATGTTTCACCCGATGCGCTGCATCACTTCGGCGCGGTCAGCGAACCCGTTGCGCTGGAAATGGCCAATGGCGTGTTGCTGGTGTCGCCCGCCGCGCATGTGGGCGTGTCCACGACCGGCATTGCCGGACCGGGCGGCGCCACGCCGGGCAAGCCGGTGGGCATGGTGTGCTTCGGCTTCGCGATGCGCGTCGGCGACGGCATCACCAGCCGCGCCGTGACGCACGTGTTCCCGGGGGACCGGACGCAAGTGCGCCAGGCCGCCGTGGAATACGCGTTGCGGGGGCTGCTGGAATTCGTGGGAGCGCCGGTCAACCGGCGCTAGGCGGGTGTTGGCCCCCACGCTGCACACGCTTTGTGTGTTTGCTGCCCCCCGAGGGGGCTTTTTTGCCTTGGGGCGGCCCGGCGGCAAAAAGGCCGCCCGGCCACATCCCGGGATCAACGCACCGCGTTGATCGCGTCGCGCAGGCCCATGGCCGCGCGGCCGGCGGCTTCTCGCCAATCGTCGCCGCCGCTGGCGTAGATGATGGCGCGAGAGGAGTTGATCATCATGCCGCTGCGGGCGGCGTTCGCGCCGGCGTTCACGGTGGCGGTGATGTCGCCGCCCTGGGCGCCGATGCCGGGCACCAGCAGGGGCAGCGCGTCGCCGATGCGTTGGCGGACGGCGGCCAGTTCATTCGGGAACGTGGCGCCCACCACCAGGCCGCACTGGCCATTGGCGTTCCATTTGTCGGCCACCAGCCCTGCAACGTGCAGGTACAGCGGTTCGCCGTTGTCCATCTTCAGGAATTGCAGGTCGGAACCGCCGGGGTTGGACGTGCGGCACAGCACGATCACGCCGCGGTCGCGCCAGGCCAGGTAGGGTTCAACCGAGTCCAGGCCCATGTAGGGGCTGACCGTCAGGGCGTGCGCCTGATAGCGCTCGTAGGCTTCGCGCGCGTAGTTCTCGGCGGTGGAGCCGATGTCGCCGCGCTTGGCGTCCAGCACGATGGGCAGGTCCGGATGCTTGTCACGGATGTGCTGGCACAGGGCTTCCAGCTGGTCTTCGGCGCGATGCGCCGCGAAGTACGCAATCTGCGGCTTGAAGCTGCAGGCGTAGGGCGCGGTGGCGTCGACGATGTCGCGGCAGAACTGGAAAATGGCGTCCGGCTTGTCCTGCAATTCGCGCGGAAAGCGTTGGGGGTCGGGATCCAGCCCGACTTGCAGGAGCGAGTTGCTGGTGGTCCAGGCGTGTTCGAGTTTTTGCAGGAAATTCATGGGGGAGTTCAGTGCAGTTTGACCCGGGGGCGCGTGCGCCGCATAAGCAGGCGGGCCAGGGCCAGGGAGGCGGTGCGAGAGATGCCGAGCACTGCTTTGTGGTGCATCAGGTGCAGGCTCATGTACATCAAGCGCGCCAGTGTACCGCTTACGAACAGTCCCCGTCCGGCCAGCTTGCCCATCAGGCTGCCGACCCCGGCGTCCTGCCCCAGCGACACCAGCGAACCGTGGTCCTGATAGACGTACGGGCCGGCGGGCTCGGCTGAGCCGCGCAATCGCGCCGTCAACTTCTTGGCCAGGTAATCGGCCTGCTGATGGGCCGCCTGGGCGCGGGCGGGCACGGTGCGCCCGTCGCGCCAGGGGACCGAGCAGCAGTCGCCCAGCGCCAGGATGTGCGGATCCGCCGTTTCCATGCGTTCGTTCAATTCCAGCTGGCCCAGCTTGTTCAGCGGCAGGTCCAGATCAGCCAACAGGGCCGGGCCCTTGATGCCGGCCGCCCACATGCACAGTTGGGCGGGAAATTCGCGCCCGTCGGCGGTCTTGACGCTGCCGTCCGTGACTTCCGACACGCGGCAGGACGTTTCCACGCCGATGCCCAGTTCTTTCAACCGGTGGGTGGCGGCTTCCGAGATTTTCTCGGGCAGGGCCGACAGGATGCGCGGCGCGCCTTCGACCAGCGTGATGGCCAGGTCGCGTTCGGCGCGGAAGTTCGGCAGCCCGTAGGCGCTGACCACGTGGCTGGCTTCGGTGAGTTCCACCGCCAATTCGACGCCAGTCGCGCCGCCGCCCACGATGACCAGATCCAGCCGGGCCGACGGGTTGCGCACTTTGGCCAGGTCCACCTGCGCCATGGCCTTCAGCATGGTCAGGCGGAACTGTTCGGCGTTTTCGGTGGTGTCCAGCGTCACGGCGTGGTCGGCCGCGCCGGGCGTATTGAAGAAATTGGAGGTACTGCCCAGGGCCAGCACCAGCGTGTCGTAGGCCAGCTCGCGACGGGGCAGGACCTCTTGGCCTTGCGCGTCGTTGACGGTGTCCACCACGATCTGGCGGCGTTCGCGGTCCACGCTCAGCAAGCGGCCTTGCGCGAACGAAAAGCCGTTCATGTGGGCCAGCATCAGGTAGGACAGGCCTTCCTGGTGGATGTCGAGCGTGCCGGCGGCCGCCTCATGGAGTGATGGCTTCCAGATATGGAAGGGGCGGCTGTCGACCAGCGTGATGTGTTGTCGGCCATGGATCCGGCCCAACTTGGCGGCCAATTCCAGGCCGCCGGCACCGCCGCCGACGATGACGATGCGTTGAGTGGGGGCTGACGTCGATTTAGGCATCATGGCTCCCAGTATAAAGACTGGCGCGCCCCTCGTGGGAGGCCGGCCGTGTCAATGCATGACGAAACGGCTGATGGCCACCCCGATCCAGACCGCGCCCGCGAAGAGCAGCAGCAGCATCACGGCCGCGCTGCCCAGGTCCTTGGCCCGCCCCAGCAACGGATGGCGCTCGACGGACAGCGCATCGGCCAGCGCCTCGATGGCGGAGTTCAGCAATTCGGCCGCCAGCACCATGATCACGGTGCCCACCAGGAAAAAGACCTCGACCGTGGTCCGGCCCAGGAAGAACGCCGCCGGGATCATCAACACCGCCAGCGCCAGTTCCTGGCGGAAGGCGGCCTCGTATTTGACGGCCGCTTTCAGCCCCTGCCAGGAGTAGCGCAGCGCATTCAGGATGCGGCGCAGGCCGCCAGTGCTTTTAAAGGGCGAGTGTTGCGGGTCGTAGGTCATGGATGCGGAAGATTGCCGGGTGTGGCGGCTTTTTAACAGATAAGGGTTGCCCGCGTAGTGCGGCGTGGGGCTATGGGCAAACCCTAATTGTGACGGAGGAAAGGCTGGCGCAGGATTCTGGTCAATTGGTAAGGCCACTTTACCTTTTCGCCGTTGCCTCCATCTGATCCCATGCCGATCCAGACTATCGAGCCCCGCCGCTTGTACCGCCAGATCGCCGACCAGCTCCGTTTGCTGATCGAAGCCGGCGAATTTCCGGTCGGCGCCCGGCTGCCGCCCGAGCGCGACCTGGCGTTGAAGCTTGGCGTGTCCCGCCCGTCGGTGCGTGAAGCGCTGATTGCGCTGGAGGTCGAAGGCTGGGTGGAAGTGCGCATGGGGTCCGGCGTGTATGTGCAAAGCCTGGCCGGCGCGCCGCGCGCCAGCCTGACCGCCGAAAGCCCCCTGGAAACCATCCGCGCGCGCTGGACGATCGAAGGCGAACTTGCCGCGCAGGCGGCGCGCAACCCCGTGCCCGCACTGGTCGACGGCCTGCTGGAAGCGATGGGCGCGATGGAAGACGAGGCCCAGGCGGGCAGCGTGCCTATCCGCGGCGACCGGTTGTTTCACTTGCGCGTGGCTGAAATGGCCGGCAATGCCGTCCTGGTGCGCGTCGTGGGCGAACTCTTCGACGAACGCCACAACCCCTTGTCCGTGAAGCTGGGGGACTACTTCGAGAACCCGGACAGCTGGGCCGTGGCCATTACCGAACACCGCCGCGTCATCGCCGCCATCGCGGCCGGTGACGAGGCCGCCGCGCGCGCCGCCATGCATCACCATCTTTCCTGCTCGTTTGACCGTTTGACGGCCAGTTGGCCGGCAGCGGCGGACGCATTGCGTGCCGATAGCAAAGAACCGGCGGCGTCTTGACGCCTTCGGGGAAGCCGTAGTCGCTGTACCAAGGTGCAACCTGTATGTGAAATTCCCATGTGAAACATAAAGCGGGCCGAGCGCGTGACGACATTCGCCGGACTCGCTACCTCAGAGAGAGGAGACATCATGAATCGAGGCAACGCTATCAAAGTGCTGTTTGCCGCCGTCGCGCTGGCCGTCAGTGGCAGCGCGCTGGCGCAAACCAAGCTGAAATGGGCGCATGTGTACGAGACGTCCGAACCGTTCCATACCTCGTCGGTGTGGGCGGCGCAGGAAATCGAGAAACGCACCAACGGCCGCTATCACATCGATGTCTATCCCGCCTCTCAGTTGGGCAAGGAAAACGACATCAACCAGGGGCTGACGCTCGGCACGGTGGACATGATCATTTCCGGGTCCAGCTTCGCCGCCAAGAGCTTTCCCCGCATCGGCGTCACGTACTACCCCTACATCTTCCGCAATCCCGAGCACTTGATCGCCTACACCAAGAGCGATATCTACAAAGAGCTGACGCGGGGCTACGACGAGAAAAGCGGCAACCACATCGTCGCCACCACCTATTACGGCACGCGCCAGACGACCTCCAACCGCGCCTTCACCAAGTGCGCCGAGATGAAGGGCCTGAAGATCCGCGTGCCGGACGTGGCCGCCTACCTGGCGATGCCGCGCGCCTGTGGCGCCAACACCGCACCCATCGCGTTCGCCGAGGTCTACCTGGCCCTGCAGAACGGCACGGTGGAAGCGCAGGAAAACCCGCTGACGACCATCGAAGCCAAGAAGTTCTACGAGGTGCAGAAGAACATTATCCTGACGGGCCACATCGTCGATCACCTGAACACGGTGATCTCGGGCAAGTTGTGGAAGAGCCTGTCCGATGAGGACAAGAAGATCTTCTCCGAAGTCGCCCGGCAGGCGGCGGAAAAGGCGTCGTCCGAAGTGGCCGACAGCGAGAAGAAGATGGTCGAGGTGTTCAAGAAGCGCGGGCTGAACGTGGCCGAGGTCAATGTCGATGACTTCCGCAAGACCGTGCTGGAGAAGGTGCCGTTCGAGCAATACGGCTACCAGAAATCGGATTGGGAAAAAATCCAGGCGGTGAAGTAAGCCGCGCGGGGGGGGC
>NZ_JBHFII010000061.1:416625-439158 GCF_057334215.1 Achromobacter maghribensis
GCGCCCCGCCGCCCATACCCGATTACGACCAGGGGACATCCATGCACTTGAACGCGAAGGCGGCGCCGATGGCGGCCGTCAACCACGGACCGGGCTCGGCGCCCGGTCACGCTTCATCGAAGCCGGGCCCGCACCAGGCATCCGTGGACGAGATCGTCCACAGCTTTGAAGAAGCCGACCATCATGAAGTCAGCCTTGCCGGCTACCAGCCCGAAGACTGGATCTGCCTGGGCATATTCTGGACCATGGCGATGTTGGTCTTCCTGCAGTTCTTTTCCCGCTACGTGCTCAACGATTCGTATGCGTGGACCGAAGAGCTGGCGGTGTATTGCCTGATCGGCGTGGTGTTCCTGGGCGCCGCGATGTGCGTGCGCGCCTGCCGCCATATCCAGGTGGATTTCCTGTACCGCTACCTGCCAAAGCCGGTAGGCCGCGTGCTGTCCACCGTGATCGACATCTTGCGCACGGTCTTCTTCGGCTATGCCGTGTGGATGACGTATCGCTACATCGTGCTGGTCGGCGACGAGCCGATGACCACGCTGTTCTGGAACAAATCGTATGTTTATTGGGTCGCCCTGGCGGGCTTCGTCATGATGTTCCTGCGGTCGTTGCAAGTGTCCGTGCAGAACTGGCGGCAAGGCTATTCGATCCTGGAGAATCCGGCGGCCTACGAGTCGCTGGACTGAACGGCGCGCTGCGTCGCAATGCTTGAGAATCCGCAGAGCCTTTCCAGGAGCAAGACATGGGCACACTGATTGGAACCTTTCTGTTGTTGATGATCCTGGGCCTGCCGGTGGCGGTGTCCATGGCAGGCGCGTCGCTGTTGTTCGTCCTGATTTCCGGCAGCGTGCCGGACGTGGTGGTCGCGCAGCGCATGATCGCGGGGGTGGAGTCGTTTCCGCTGCTGGCCGTGCCGTTTTTCATCCTGGCCGGCAATCTGATGAACATCGCCGGCATCACCGGCCGCATCTATAACTTCGCGGTGGCGCTGGTGGGCTGGATGCGTGGCGGATTGGGGCAGGTGAACATCATCGGCTCGGTGGTGTTCGCCGGCATGTCCGGCACGGCGATTGCCGATGCCGCGGGCCTGGGCACCATCGAGATCAAGGCCATGAAAGACCACGGCTACGAGACCGAATTCGCCGTGGGCGTCACCGCCGCGTCGGCGACGTTGGGCCCGATTATTCCGCCGTCGTTGCCGTTCGTGATCTACGGCATGATGGCCAACGTGTCGATCGGCTCGCTGTTCCTGGCCGGCCTGCTGCCGGGCGCGGTGCTGACGATTCTGATGATGTTGACCGTGGGCTATTACGCCCGCCGCAATAATTGGGGCGGCGACGTCGCCTTTAATTGGAAACGGTTGGGCGGCGCGGGACTGGAAGTGCTGATCGTGCTGTCGTTTCCGCTGTCGATCTGGCTGATGACGCTGGCCGGCGTGTCGCCCAACGTGGCGACTGGCATTGCGTTCGTTGTGCTGCTGGCACTGGATTGGCGCTTCAATTTTTCGGCCGTCATGGCGTTGATGGCGCCGGTGATCCTGATCGGAGGCATGACGCTGGGCTGGTTCACGCCCACCGAGGCGGCCGTGGCGGCGGTGATCTGGGCCCTGTTCCTGGGGCTGGTGCGATACCGGTCGATGACGCTGAAGACCTTGGCCAAGGCCTCGTTCGACACCATCGAGACGACGGCGTCGGTGTTGTTCATCGTGACGGCGGCCTCCGTCTTCGCGTGGTTGCTGACCACCACGCAGGCGGCGCAGACCTTGACCGACGCCATCCTCAGCGTGACCCAGAACAAATGGGTGTTCCTGCTGATGGCCAACGTGCTGATCCTGATTGTCGGCTGCTTCATCGACACCATCGCCGCCATCACGATCCTGGTGCCGATCCTGTTGCCGATCGTGCTGAAGCTGGGCATCGACCCGATCCACTTCGGGCTGATCATGACCCTGAACCTGATGATCGGCTTGCTGCATCCACCGATGGGCATGGTGCTTTTCGTGCTGGCTCGCGTGGCGCGGCTGTCGGTCGAACGCACCACGATGGCCATCCTGCCCTGGCTGGTGCCGCTGTTCGTGGCGCTGATCGCCATTACCTACATTCCCCAGATCACGCTTTGGCTGCCTACCGCGATGGGCATGGCCGGCAAATAACAGGAGCTTATCCATGTTGGGAAGACTGCAAGGCAAGATTGCCCTGGTCACGGCGGCGGGCCAGGGCATCGGCCGGGCCGTGGCCGAGGCGTATGCGCGGGAAGGCGCCGACGTGCTGGCCGTGGACATTAACGCGGAGGCGCTGCAGACCTTGTCCGGTTGCCGCACCCAGGTGCTGGACGTGACGGACGGGCGTGCCATTCTGGCGCTGGTGCAAGGCGCGGGGCCCTTTGACGTGCTGTTCAACGGCGCGGGCTTCGTGCACGCCGGCACCATCCTGGATTGCGACGAAGACGCCTGGGATTTTTCGTTCAACCTGAACGTGCGGTCGATGTACCGGCTGATCCGCGCCTGCCTGCCCGGGATGCTGGCGCGCGGGTCGGGGTCCATCGTCAACATGGCGTCGGTGGCGGGCAGCATCAAAGGCGCGCCGAACCGCTGCGCCTATGGCGCAACCAAGGCGGCGGTGATCGGCTTGACCAAGGCCGTCGCGGCCGACTTCGTGGCGCGGGGCATCCGTTGCAATGCCATCTGCCCCGGCACGGTGGAGTCGCCCTCGTTGCGGCAGCGGATCGAAGCGCAGGCGCAGGCCAGCGGCCAGTCCATCGCGACGGTCGAAGCCGCGTTCACGGCGCGCCAGCCGATGGGCCGTATCGGACGCACCTCTGAAATCGCCGCGCTGGCGGTGTATCTTGCCAGCGACGAATCGGCCTTCACGACCGGCACCGCCCAGGTGATCGACGGCGGCTGGTCCAATTGAATCCTTAAACCCTCTTGCAACAAGGAAGCTGCTATGAAATTGATGCGCTATGGCGCCAAGGGCGCCGAGAAGCCCGGCCTGATCGATGCCCAGGGCAAGGTGCGCGACCTGTCCGGCGTGTTGCCCGACATTACCGCGCAGACGTTGGGGCAGGCCCGTCTTGCCGAACTGCGCGCGCTGGACCCGTCCACGCTGCCGTTGGTGGCCAACCCCGGACGCGTGGCGCCGCCCTGGAGCGGCATGGGCAAGTTCATCTGTATCGGCCTGAACTACGCGGACCACGCCGCCGAATCCGGGTTGCCGGTGCCCGCCGAACCGGTCATCTTCATGAAGCCCACGTCGGCCGTCGTGGGCCCCAACGACCCCGTCGTGCTGCCGCAGGATTCGATCAAGACCGACTGGGAAGTCGAGCTGGGCGTGGTGATCGGTGAAAAGGCGCGTTATGTCAGCGAAGCCGACGCCATGAAGCATGTGGCGGGCTACTGCGTGGTGAACGACGTGTCTGAACGCGAATACCAGATCGAACGCGGCGGCACGTGGGACAAGGGCAAGGGCTGCGACACCTTCGGTCCCATCGGCCCCTGGCTGGCCACCGCCGACGAGATCCCGCACCCGCAAGACCTGGAGATGTGGCTGGAAGTGAACGGCAAGCGCTATCAAAACGGCAGCACGCGCACGATGGTGTTCGGCGTGGCGCAGCTGGTGGCCTACGTCAGCCGCTTCATGACGCTGTATCCCGGCGACCTGATCAGCACCGGCACGCCGCCGGGCGTGGGCATGGGCCAGAAGCCCGCGCCCATCTACCTGAAGGCAGGCGACGAGATCAAGCTGGGCATCGCCGGCCTGGGCGAGCAGCGCCAGCGGGTGCATGCCTGGGACCCGGCACTGATCGACGGCTGAACGCGCGGCGAATCCGCACCCCTTACTTTCCGGAGTCCTCATGTCTCAGAACGACACGGCAGTGATACGCATCCACCCGGCGGACAACGTCGTGATCGCCCGGCGCCAATTGCTTAGCGGCACGCGGCTGGAAAGCGAAGGGGTGACGGTGCAGGGCCTGGTTCCGCCCGGCCACAAAATAGCCGTGCAGGCTATCGTGGCGGGCCAGCCCGTGCGCCGCTACAACCAGATCATCGGCGTGGCGCGGCAGGACATCGCGCCGGGTCAGCACGTGCACACGCAGAACCTGGAGTTCTCGGAGTTCGAACGCGACTACGCGGTGGGGCAGGGCGCGCACGCCACGGACTATGTGGCAGAACCCGCCACCTTCGACGGCATCGTGCGCGCCGACGGCCGCGTCGCCACGCGCAACTACATCGGCATCCTGACCAGTGTGAACTGTTCGGCCACGGTGGCGCGCGCCATCGCCGACCATTTCCGCCGCGACATCCATCCGGAAGCGCTGGCGTCCTGTCCGAACGTGGATGGCGTGGTGGCGCTGACCCACGGCGCGGGCTGCGCCACCGGCAGCGAAGGCGAACCGCTACGGGTGCTGCGGCGCACGCTGGGCGGCTATGCGCGCCATGCCAATTTCGGTGGCTTGATGATGGTGGGGCTGGGTTGTGAAACCAACCAGATCGGCGGCCTGATGGAACAGGAGGGCCTGCGCGAAAGCGGCCTGCTGCACACCTTCAATATTCAGGACACCGGTGGCACGCGCAAGACGGTGGCGCGCGGCATCGAACTGGTGGAGCGGATGCTTGAGCAGGCCAATCAGGTGCGGCGTCAGCCGGTGCCCGCCAGTCACCTGACCGTGGGGCTGCAATGCGGCGGGTCGGACGGTTATTCGGGCATCAGCGCCAACCCGGCGCTGGGCGCGGCGGTGGACCTGCTGGTGCGCCACGGCGGCACCGCCATCCTGTCGGAAACGCCCGAGATCTATGGGGGCGAGCACCTGCTGACGCGCCGCGCCGAGACGCCGGCCGTGGCCGACAAGCTGCTGGCCAGAGTGCGCTGGTGGGAAGACTACTGCGCCCGCAACGACGCTGAAATGGATAACAACCCGTCGGCGGGCAACAAGGCCGGCGGCCTGACCACCATTCTGGAAAAGTCGCTGGGCGCGATCGCCAAGAGCGGCACCACCAATTTGACCGACGTATTCGAATACGCGGAAACCGTGCGCGCGCGCGGGCTGGTGTTCATGGACACGCCGGGCTACGACCCCGTGTCGGCCACCGGCCAGGTGGCGGGCGGCGCCAACCTGATCTGCTTCACCACGGGGCGCGGTTCGGCCTACGGCTGCGCGCCCGCGCCGTCCCTGAAACTGTCGACCAATACAGCGCTGTGGCAGCGCCAGTCGGACGACATCGACATCAACTGCGGCGAGGTCGTGGACGGGATGCAAAGCGTGGCGCAGATGGGCGAACGGATATTCCGGCTGATGCTGCAGACGGCATCCGGGCAGCGCACGCGCAGCGAAGAACACGGCTACGGCCAGAATGAATTCGTGCCGTGGGCGCTGGGCGCGGTGATGTAGCGGCGGCATGGCGAGTGTCGGCGTTGCATTTAGTCACTGTCCCGGAGTCGAACAAATCCGCCTCAGCGGATATCCTCATCCGCGCGCCGACTGGCCGGTCATCCGACAGGTGCATGGCGCCTTACGCCATTGCTCAACCATGCTCGAACGTTTGAACACGGAGTCGTTGCCGCGCCTGCCCGCAGACGTGGAAAAACCCATCTATGACCGCAGCCGCCTCACGCCCGGCATCGTGCATCTGGGAATGGGGGCCTTTCACCGCGCGCATCAGGCGGTGATGACGGACCTGGCGATGCAGGCCAGCGGAGACCTCAGTTGGGGCATTTTGGGTGTGTCGTTGCGCAGCGCCGCCACGCGCGACGCGCTGACGCCCCAAGACGGGCTGTATACGCTGGCCTTGCGCGACGATGGGCCCGACGGCAAGACGCGCGAGCAATTGCGCGTGGTGGGTTCGGTGCTGCGGGTGATGGTGGCGGAGGAAGACCCCAACGCGGTCCTGGAACGCATCGCCTATCCGCAAACGCGAATCGTCAGCCTGACCGTGACGGAAAAGGGCTATAGCCACGAGCCCGCCACCGGCCATTTGCGCTGGGACGATCCCGACATCCTGCACGATCTAGACAACCCGCACCGTCCGCGCAGCACGATCGGCATGCTGGTCTACGGTCTGGCCCTGCGTCGAGAGCGCGGCCTGCCGCCCGTCACACTGCTTTCCTGTGACAACTTGCGCGGCAACGGCGATACCTTGCGCAGCCTGGTGCTGGCCTTTGCCTTGCGGGTGGACGTGGGGCTGACCCATTGGATCGACGCGCATTGCACCTTCCCGAATTCGATGGTCGACCGCATCGTGCCGGGCACCGGCGACGATGACCGGCAACGGATCGCCGAGCGCCTGGGCGTGCAAGACGCGTGGCCTGTGGTGGGCGAACCCTATATGAACTGGGTCATCGAAGACAAATTCGCCGCCGGCCGGCCGGCTTGGGAAAACCATGGCGGCGCAACGTTCGTGCGCAATGCCGCGCCCTACGAACGGCTGAAGCTGCGCATGGTGAACGGCCCGCATTCCACCTTCGCCTACCTGGGCGCGTTGCTGGGCCACCGGACGATCAGCGAATCGGTGCAGACGCCCGCGCTGCGTCAGTTCGTCAATGCCATGATGCAGTACGAGATCGGGCCCACGCTGAAGGGCATCCCCGATAGCGGACTGGAGGAATATCGCCGCCGCTTCCTGGCGCGTGTCGCCAACCCGGCGCTGCCGCATCCGATTGCGCAAGTGGCGATGGACGGCTCGCAGAAGGTTCCGCAGCGCCTGTTGGACACCATCCAGGACCGCCTGCGCACCGGCGACGATATCCAACGCCTGACGCTTGCCGTGGCCGCTTGGTTGCACTATCTGCGCGGCGAAGACGAGACGGGCGGCCGCTACGAAATCCAGGACCCGATGGCGGCGCGCCTGGCCAAGCTGCTGGCGCGGGCCGATGTCGCCGCGCGCGCATCCGCCCCGTCGCAGGCCGCCCAACGCCGTGCAATGGTGCTGGCGGCCTTCAAGCCCGTGTTTGGCGATCTGGGCCGCGCGTCCGAATTCGTTTCGGCGTTGGCCGCGCATCTGGAAACCCTGCGCCTGCACGGCGTGATGCGTGCCGTGGAGGCCGCTACCTGAGGAGTGCTGCATGAATGCGGAATGCCGAGTGGACGCCGTTGAATGGGAACGTTGGGGGCAGGATTGCCTGCGCGTCCAGGGCTTCAGCGAGGAAGACGCGCGGTGCCTGGCCGAAAGCCTGGCACGGACAAGCTTGTGGGGTATTGATTCCCACGGCATCGCGCGCTTGCCGCATTACTTGAACCGGGTGGCGCACGGCTCCATCGTGGCGCGCCCCGATATCCGCATCGAGCGCACCGGGCCGGGCACGGCGCAGCTGCATGGCGGACAAGGGCAGGGCATCGTGGTGGCGCATCGCGCCAACGCGCTGGCGATCGAGCTGGCTCGCGAGGCAGGCATCGCCGCGGTGGGCGTCAGCGATTCGTCGCACTGCGGCGCGATCGGCCTGTATAGCCGCGTGGCGGCTGCGCAGGGCCTGGTCGGCATTGCGTTTACGCATTCCGATTCGATCGCGGCGCCGCACGGCGGCTATCAGCCGTTTTTTGGCACCAACCCTATCTCAATGGCGTTTCCACGCGCGGGTGGCGAGCCCCTGTGCCTGGACATGGCCACCACGGCCATTCCCTGGAACCGCGTCATGAACGCCCGACGCGATGGCGTGGCGCTGCCGCCCGGGGTGGCGCTGGACGCGCAAGGGCATGACTGCACCGACGCCGCGCAGGCTCGCGCGTTGCGGCCCTTGGGCGGCGAGGATTATGGCCACAAGGGCTATGGGCTTGCCATGATGATCGAGTTGCTGTGCGGGCCGCTGAATGGCAATCCCTTCGGGCCGCATATTTCGCCGATGTACGACGCGCTGGAACGCCCGCGTGAACTGGGCGCATTCTTCATCGTGATCGATCCCCTGCGGTTCGCCGGTGGCGTCGCGCTGGCGGGCGTGGTCGCGGCGATGGCCATGGAATTGGCCCAGGCGCCGGGCGGGCCGCGCATGCCGGGCGATCCCGAAGCGGCGGCGAACGCCGAGCGCCAGCAGCTGGGCATTCCCATTCCGCCCGCGCTGTGGGACGACATGGCGGACTGGAGCGCGCGGCTAGGCGTGGCGCCGCCTGTGCGCAGGGCTTAGACGCCCAGATACTGCAGCAGCCGGGGTTCGTCGTCCAGGAAAGCCTGCGACGAACCGGTCCAGGCCACGCGCCCCTTCTCGACGATGGCGTGATGGTCCGCCGTGGCCAGCAGGGGCTCCAGGTTCTTGTCGATGCATAGCACCGCAAGGCCCGTTTGCTTCAGCGTGCCCAGCGCGGACCAGATTTCTTCGCGGACCACGGGCGCCAGGCCCTCGGTGGCTTCGTCCAGGATCAGCAGGCGCGGGTTGGTCAATAGCGCACGCCCGATCGCCAACATCTGCTGTTCGCCGCCCGACAGATGGCTGCCCAGGTGGCGGGCGCGTTCGGACAGGCGGGGAAACAGCGCATATACCCGGTCCAGCGTCCAGGGCTGCGCGGCGCCCTGACGGTTGTGGGCGGTGGCGACCAGGTTCTCGCGCACCGACAGGTTCGGGAAAATATGCCGCCCTTCCGGCACCAGCCCGATGCCGCATTGCGCCACCTTGTACGAAGGCAGCCGGCTGATGTCGCGGCCGTCGAACACGATGCTGCCCTGGGTGGCGGCATTCAGGCCCATCACGGTCTTTACCGTCGTGGACTTGCCCATGCCGTTGCGCCCCAGCAGGGTCACGAATTCGCCCGGCCCGATGTCCAGGTCGATGCCGAAGAGCGCCTGGCTGGCGCCGTAGTGCGCGGTCACGCCTCGCAGTGACAGCAGGGCGGTCATGCGGGCACCGCCGGATGTTGCGCGCTGCCGGCGCGCCGGCCGCCGCGTTCGCTGCCCAGGTAGCATTCGCGCACCTGGGGATTGTTGCGGATGTCGTCCGCCGTGCCGCACGCCAGGGCGCGGCCATAGACAAGGACGGTGATGCGGTCGGACAACGCGAAGACGGCTTGCATGTCGTGTTCCACCAGCAGGATCGTGTAGTGCCCGCGCAGTTGCAGCAGCAGGCGCGTCATGGCTTCGGATTCGTGTTGACTCATGCCAGCCATCGGTTCGTCCAGCAACAGCAGCGACGGCTGGCACGCCAGCACCATCGCCAGTTCCAGCTGCCGCAGTTCGCCGTGTGCCAGTTCGCCCGCGGGCGTGTGCGCGCGGGCGGACAGGCCGACAAGGGCCAGGGCGTCCTGCGCGGGCTTCGTCAGCGCGGCGGTGGACAACACGGGACGCCAGAAACGGAAACTGTGCCCGCGCCGTGCCTGCACCGCCATCACCACGTTCTCCAGTGCCGTGAATGGCTTGAAGACCGAGGTGATCTGGTAGGAACGGGCCAGGCCGTGACGCACGCGCTTTTCGACCGGCATGCGGGTGATGTCGCGGCCGTCCAGCAGCACGCGGCCGCCGTCGGGCCGAAGTTCGCCGCTAAGCTGGCCGATCAACGTGGTCTTGCCCGCGCCATTCGGTCCGATCACGGCATGCAGTTCGCCAGCGTGCACGTCCAGCGACAGGTCGTCGGTGACGGTCAGCCCGCCGTAGCGCTTCAGCAGGTTCTCCACGCGCAGCGCGCTCATAGCGGTTCTCCGGAAGGCTGGCGCAGCGGCTGTGCCCCGCGCCGGCGCCAAGGCGTATCGCGCAGGCTGCCGTACACGCCTCGCCGCGATACCAGCACCACGCCGACGATCAGCAACCCCATGATCAACATCCAATGCCCGGTCAGCAGCTTCAAGCCTTCTTCCAGCAGCAGAAAAGCCAGCGCGCCGACGACGGGGCCGAACAGCGTGCCGATACCTCCCAGCACGACCATCACGATCAATTCGCCAGAGGTGGTCCAGGCCAGATAGGACGGCGACACGTACATCGTCAAGTTGGCCAGCAGCACGCCCGCCACCCCGCAGATCATCGCCGACATCACATAAGCGGCCAGCCGGTAGCGCAGCGTGGGAAACCCAAGCGCGCGCATCCGGCGTTCGTTGGCCTGGCAGCCGCGCAGGGCCATGCCGAAAGGCGCGTGGACCAGACGGTGCATCAGCCCCAGCACGGCCAGCAGCACGCCGAACGCCGTGTAGTACAGCGCCAATGGCGTATCCAGCCGAAAGGCGCCGAAGTCGCTGCCCGCGAATAGCGACATGCCGTCGTCGCCGCCAAAGCCGTCCAGGCCCGTCGCCAGAAAATAGAACATCTGCGCGAAGGCCAGCGTGATCATGATGAAGGCGATGCCCGACGTGCGCATCACCACATAACCGCTGATCAGCCCCACGACCGCGCAGGCGCCCAGCGCGCCCGCCAGATGCAGCCAGCCGTTTTCGATGCCGTAATGCGACATCACGCCAACGGCATACGCGCCCAGCCCCAGATACAGCGCATGGCCGAAGCTGACCATGCCGCCATAGCCCAGCAGCAGGTTCAGGGCCAGCGCGGCCACGCCGTAGACGAGTACGCGGCCAAACAGCGCCAGCAGGAACGGTTCGCCCTGCCAGTGGGCGTAGGCGGGCACCAGCGCCAGCAACAGCAGCAGGGCGCCGGCCACCAGCGTGCGAAGAGAGAGCCTGTGCATGACGTTCGCCTTTATCCGTGCTTGACGGGAAACAGGCCCTGCGGCCGCAGGGCCAGCACCAGCGCCATCACCACATAGATCAGCATTGATGCGATGGCCGGTCCGGCGGCGTTGGCGGCGGCAGGCGGCAGTGCGGCGCGCAGCAACGTCGGCAGCAATGCGCGCCCCAAGGTGTCGATCAACCCGACCATCAACGCGGCCAGGAACGCGCCGCGCACCGAGCCGATGCCACCAATCACGATCACCACCAGCGTCAGGACCAGAATGGGTTCGCCCATGCCGGTCTGCGCGGACAGGATCGGACCTGCCATCAGCCCCGCCAGGCCCGCCAGCACCGCGCCCAACACGAACAGCAACGTGTTCAGCCGCGCGATGTTCACGCCCAACGCGCCGACCATCATGCGGTCGGTTGCGCCCGCGCGGATCAGCATGCCCAGCCGCGTGCGATGAATCAGCACATAGCAGCCCGCCGCCACCAGCAAACCCACCACGATGATCAGGAAGCGATACAGCGGGTAGGTCACGCCCAGGATATCGATGGTGCCCGACAGCCACGACGGCAAGCCCATGCTGATGGGCGCCGGCCCCCAGATGATGCGGGTCAGTTCGTTGAAAAACAGAATGAAGCCGAAGGTGGCCAGCACCTGGTCCAGGTGTTCGCGCGGATACAGCCGCGCGAGCGCGATGCGGTCCAGCAGCAGGCCTAGCGCCGCCATGCCCGCGACGACGGCGGCCGCGGCCAGCAGGAACGATCCGGTGTGGCGGAACACGGTGGCGGCGATGAAAGCGCCCATCATGTAGAGCGAACCGTGCGCCAGATTGATGAAGTTCATGATGCCGAACACCAGCGTCAAACCGGCGGCCAGCAAGAACAGCAGGATGCCAAGCTGCAGACCATTCAAGGCCTGCACCAGCAGCAGCGTCGTGGACATGGGGATCACCTCTTGCCGGCGGCCGCGACGGATGTCTTGGCCGCCCGCCTTACTTCATGGCGCACTGGGCGGCGTACTGGTCAGCGACTTTGGACAGGTCCGGGAAGATAGGGCCTTTGTTCACAAAGGCCACCTTGCCGTCCGCACCCGCTTGCACGTCGGCGCGGAAGAATCCGGCCACCGGGAAGTGGTTGGGTTGATAGCGGAATTCGCCGCGCACCGATTGGAAATCAGCGGCTTCCAGCGCTTTGCGTAACGCGTCCTTGTCGTCGGTCTTGCCGCCCGTCTTCTTCAATGCCGAGCCGATCAGTTGCGCGGCATCGAAGGATTGCGCCGCGTAGCTGGAGGGTTCGCGTCCGTACTTCTGGCGGAACGCCGCGGCAAATGCCTTGTTGGCGGCGTTGTCCAGGTCCGGCGAATAGGGCACGTTGGTCACCGCGCCCAGCGCGTCCTTCTGCAGCGCGGGCAGCGTCGCGCCGTCGATGGTGTCCACCGACAGCAGCGGGATCTTGCCGAAGAGCCCCGCCTGGCGGTATTGCTTGATGAAGTTCACGCCCATGCCGCCAGGAAAGAACACGTAGGCCGCGTCCGGCTTGGCGTCGGCCAGCGCGGCCAGCTCCACCGAATAATCCGGCTGGTTGACCTGGGTGAAGACTTCGTTGGCCACTTCGCCTTTGTAGAAGCGCTTGAAGCCGGCCATGGCGTCCTTGCCCGCCTGGTAATTGGGCGCCAGCAGATAGACCTTCTTGAACCCCATCTGGTTGGCCATTTCGCCGCTGCCTTCGTGGCGTTGCGTGTTGTTCCAGGAGGTAGAGAAGAAATAGGGCGAACAGTCCTTGCCCGCCAGGTTGGTGGGGCCGGCGTTGGATCCCACCAGGAACACGCCGGCCGTCGTGACCGGGCGCACCACGGCCAGCATCACGTTGGAATACACCACGCCGGTGATGATCGGCACCTTGTCGCTTTGCACCAATTTGCGCGCGGCCTGCACGCCGACTTCGGGCTTGAATTGGTCGTCTTCCTTGATGACCTGCACGGCAACGCCGCCCAGCTTGCCGCCGCCTTGCTCCACGGCCAGCATGAAGCCGTCCAATTGGTCCTGCCCCAGCACGGAGCCGGGACCCGTCAAGGTGGTCAGCAGGCCGATTTTCACGTCGGCCATCGCGGTGGCCGATAAGGCCAATCCCATGACCGCAGCGGCGGCCAGCGTGGTGGTGCGTTTCATGGTGTTTTCCCTTGAGTCGCCGTGTGGCACGGTCGTGTGTCGTGAAATGCGCGCAGCGGGCTACGCGTTCAGGCCAAAGAACGTCGTGGTATTGCGCAGCAGGATCTTCTGCTGCACGGTGGGGCTCAGGTCGGCGTGGGCCACCAGGCGGCCGACTTCCTGCTCGCCCAGCGGATAGGGGTAGTCGGAACCCAGCAGCACGCGGTCTTCGCCCATCACATCCACCAGCAGGCGCAGCGCGCGCGGGTCGAACACCGCGCTGTCGGTGTAGAAACGGTCGGTGTAGGACGATGGCAGTTGCGGGCAGTCTTCGCGGATGATGTCGCGGTGGCGCCAGGCGTTGTCCACGCGGCCCAACAAGTAGGCGAAGCTGCCGCCGCCATGCGCGAAGCACAATTTCAGGCTGCGAGGAATGCGTTCGAACGCGCCGGACAGGATCAGCGACAAGATACCCAGTTGCGTCTCGGCGGGCATGGCCACCAGCCACGGCAGCATCCATTTCTTCATGCGGCCGTCGGTCATCATGTCCCAAGGGTGCACCAGCACCGGGATGTCGCTGTTGGCGCAATGGATCAGGAATTGCACCAGCGTGTCGTCATCCAGATCGCGCGGGCCGACATGGTTGCCGATCTGCACGCCCAGGTGGCCGGCGGCCCGCGAGCGCGATGCTTCCTTGCAGGCCAGGTCCAGGTCTTGCAGCGGCACTTGCGCCAGGGCCTTCAGCCGCGACGGCGCATAAGCGCAATGTTCAAGCGCCAGGTCGTTCATGCGGGCCGCCCAATCGGCCGCGGCCTGGCCGGGGTAGGTGTAGCCGAACATGATGGGCGTGGCGCACAGAATCTGCACGTCGACGCCGTGGCGATCCATCTGGGCGATGCGCAGCGCCGGGTCCCACAGGGTGGCGTCGACGGGGCGAAACGGCCGGTCGCCCGCCATGATCTGGCCGGTGGCGCCGTCGCCGTCGGGGCGCAGCCACGGCGCGTTGACGGGGTCAAGCGCGGCCGCTTCCTGCCGCGTGATCGGCGGAAAGAAGTGGGCGTGCATGTCGATTTTCTGGATCATGGAACAGGCCCTAGGCGGGGGTGGCTTGTGGCGCGGGCGCGTGGCCTTTGCCGGGATGGACTTCTCCGCAACCGGGACAGGTGCGTTTTTCGGTGCTGGTGTAGAAGCCCTGGAACAAGGGCGGCAGGTCGGTGACGATGCTCTTGAGCTGCACTTCCACGCGATGCACGAGGTGGCCGCAATGCGGGCAATACCATTCGAAGCCATCGACGAGACCCAACGGGCGCTGGCGTTCGATGACCAGACAGGCGCTGTCGGTTTCGGGGCGTTGCGGTGAGTGCCTGACATGCGGCGGAAGCAGGAAAATGTCGCCTTCCTTCAGGTCCACGCGTTCGGGTTTGCCGTCTACCCAGAGGGACAGCCAGGCGTTGCCTTTGATCTGGTAGAAGAACTCTTCCAGCGGGTCGTCGTGATAGTCGGTGCGATGGTTCGGACCGCCGACGACGGTGACGATGAAGTCCGCGTCCTGCCAGATCTGCTGGTTGCCGACCGGGGGCTTCAGGAGATGCGCGTGGTCCTGGATCCAGCGCTGGAAATTCAACGGCGGGCCGTAGGCGGGCATGACGGGACTCCGGTGGGGAATTTGATGCAGTCTAGGCGGGGCAGGCGGCGCCGCATAATAGAAATTGTCGGGGTGGGTATGCGCGTTATCTATCGCGGGGTTTCCCTTAGCAATCCCGCCAGAAGGGCGCGGCTGTGCTTCGCGCGCAGTTCAGCGCGTAATCCAGCGAGTAGCCCATCATCGTGGCAAGGCACGATGCCGCCCGCGCGCTACGGCCGTTGCGCCGCGATCGTTTTCAGATAGTCCACCAGCCGTTGGCACGCCGGGGTCAGCGGGCGGTCTGCGCGGATGGAATAGCCGACGTCGCCGAAGTCGCCGAATACCTCCGTGGGCAGACGGGCAAGCAGGCCCATCGAGAGGAACTGCGCCGCGGCGTCGTACGGAATCAAGGCCAACGCGTCGCTGTGCATGAGAATGCCGATGTTGGTCAGCAACGACAGCGATTCGACGTGGCGGGCGGGCAGGCGCAGGCCGGCGTCGAAGAAGGTGCGCTCAACAGAGGCGCGCAACGGCGAGGTGGGGGCGGGCAGGATCCAGATGTGGTCGATCAGGTCGGGCAACGCCACCGAGGCCGCGTTGGCCATGGGGTGCTGCGCGCCGACCACCAGGCATAGTGATTCGCGGTAGAGCTTATGGTGGTCGACCGCCACGCCCGAGATCGAAGCCATGTCCGCGCCGGGCAGGCGGCCCACGACGATGTCGACGTCGCCGGTCGCCAGCGCGGGCAGCAGTTGGGCGGAAGGGCCTTCGCGCACGGTGACCTGGATGCCGGGATGTTCGGTCATCAGGCGCGCGATGGCTTCGGGCAGCAGCTTGGCCGAAGCCGCGATAAGCGTGCCCACCACGACATGGCCGCTGGCGCCGCCCAGCACCGCATCGATATCGTCGGCCATGTACCGCACCTCGGCCATCATGGCGTGGACCCGGCGGCCCAGCACCAGGGCCAGCTCGGTGGGCGTGACGCCCCGGTTCGACCGTTCGAACAGCGTGGCGCCAAAGAAGGCTTCCAGGTCGTGAACGGCTTTGGTGACGGTGGGCTGGGTCAGATGCAGTTCGCTGGCCGCGCGCGACAGCGAACGGCGCGCCAGCACGCGCTCGAATATCTGCAATTGATGCAGCTTCAGCTTGTGGCTGAGCGCGTTGGGCGTGATGCGAAAGTTCGACATGCGTGGCCCGGCCCGGGCGGTGCGCCGCAAGCCGTCATCCTGTTCCCTGTGTGAACGCGAAACGCCGTCGTCCATCATGTGCCCGCCGTGTCGCTGGACTAGCGCGCAAGCGGCTTGTAGGCGACGGCCTTGATTTCAATCAGCAATTGCGGGTGCGGCAACTGATGCACCGCGACGGTGGTGCGCGCCGGGCCATCGGCGTCGAAGAACTCGCCGTAGACCTGATTGTATCCACCGAAGTCGTTCATGTTGACCAGGAAAGTACTGATCTCGACCACGTCGGCCAGCGTGGCGCCGGCGGTTGCGAGGATGTCGCCGATGTTCTCGATGACGGCGCGCGTTTGCACGCGGATGTCCAGCGTGGTGGTGCCCATGGCGTCGACCTCGGCGCCGGCGATGCGGTTGTCCGGTAAGCGGGAGCTGGTGCCGGAGACGAACAGGAAGTCGCCTGCGCGCTTGATGTGGGGATATTTGCCGCGCGGCGTGGCTTTGCCGGCGACGACGGTGGCGCTGACGTTGGGCTGGGTCATCGTGCGTTCCTTGGTGGACGGAATCAGAGTTTGATGCAGACGTTGGTGGGTTCAGTATAGAAATGCAGCGAATGGCGGCCGCCTTCACGGCCGATCCCGGACAGCCCGCTGCCGCCGAACGGCGTGCGCAGGTCGCGCAGGAACCAGCAGTTCACCCAGGCCAGGCCCACCTTCATGGCTTGCGCCACCCGGTGGCCGCGGGTCAGGTTCTGCGTCCAGACCGCGGCGGCCAGGCCGTACCGCGTGTCATTGGCCAGGCGGATGGCTTCGTCTTCCGTGTCGAAAGGCGTCACGTGGCAGACCGGGCCGAACACTTCTTCCTTGATGCAACGCGCGTTTTCTTTCAGGCCGGTCCAGATGGTGGGCTGTACATAGGCGCCCGCGTCGCGGTCGTCGCCAAACACCGGCACGCCGCCGCCCGCCACCACGGTCGCGCCTTCTTCGCGCGCCAGTGCAAAGTACGACAGCACTTTCTCGCGGTGTTCGCGCGACACCAGCGGGCCCATTTCGGTGGCCGGATCGAGCGGCCAGCCGATGCGCATGTCGCGCGCGCGGGCAGCCAGCGCGGCAACAAAGCGTTCGTAGATGGGGCGTTCCACATAGACGCGCTCGGTGCACAGGCAGACCTGTCCGCAATTGGCGAAGACCGAGCGCGTCACGCCGTCGATCGCCGCGTCGAAGTCGGCGTCCGCGAAAACCAGCGCCGCGTTCTTGCCGCCCAATTCGAACGACACCGGCTTCACGCCGGGGGCCACCGCCCGCATGATGGTGGCGCCCGTGGCGGATTCACCGGTGAAGGTGATGCCGTCGATGTCGGGGTGCGTGGTCAGGAATTCGCCTGCGGAATCCGGCCCGAAACCGTGCGCCAGATTCAGCACGCCGGCGGGCAGCCCCGCCTGGTCGGCGACTTCAGCCAGCAACGTGGCCGTGCTGGGCGTGACTTCCGACGGTTTCATGATGACCGTGTTGCCGAACGCCAGCGCGGGCGCGACCTTCCAGGTCAGCAGCAGCAGCGGCAGGTTCCACGGAGAAATCACGCCGACCACACCCAGCGGCTTGCGGTATGCGTAGTTCAGCGCCTGCCTGCCGTCCGGCGTGTCCGTCATGTAGCTTTCCATGTCCAGCGTGCGGGCCAATTCCGCGAACGCGCGGAAGTTGGCGGCGCCGCGCGGAATGTCGATCTTGCCGGCCCAGCCGACTGGCTTGCCGGTGTCGCCGATCTCGGCTTGCAGGAAGTCATCGAACCGCCGCGTGATGCCGTCGGCCAGCGCCAGCAGATGGTCCGTGCGCGCCTCGACCGACAGCCCGGCCCAAGCCGGCAGCGCCCGGTGCGCCGCGGCGATCGCGCGGTTCACCTGGTCCCGGCTGGCTTCGTGGACCTGGGCGATGCGTTGCCCGTTTACCGGGCTGTGCTTGTCGAAGGTGGATACGCCGTCTTCAAAGCGGCCGTCGATGTAGTTGCGCAGTTGGCGGATCGTCACGATCTGGCCCCTTGGATGGTGTTTGAACGGCGGGTTAATAAATACGTATACGTACTATATTGCCTGATCATAGGCAGCGCCGGCAGCCAAGTCAATGCGCATTTTCGCGGGAGCCAGCGCCTACAATCGTCAGGCACACCCCATGGAAGCCCGATGACCGCCACCGCCCGTCCCGCCGCGGCCCCGCCCCGCGACTTGCAAGCCTTCGACCTGACACAGGTCGCCTCGCACCTGCTGCGCCGGGCGCATTTCCGGGCCGAGGCCCTGTTCGCCCAGGCTTTTCCGGACGAAGACCTGACGCCGCGCCAGAAGGCACTGCTGATCACCGTGTATCAGAATCCGGGCGCCACGCAGAATCGCATCGCCGAACTGATTGCGTTGGACCGCAATTCTTTCGCTGAAATGATGGCTCGCATGACGGCGAAGGGCTATGTGCGCCGCACGCGCTCGCCAGAAGACGGCCGCGCCTATGCGTTGGAGATCACCGATGAAGGCGTGGCGCTGCTGGCGCGCGTCCTGCCGCAGGATGCCGATGTGGAGGCCCAGGTGCTGGCGCCGATCCCGCCTGAGCTGCGTCCGGTGTTCTTGAAGTGCCTGCGATTGATGGCGGGGTTGGAGCAGCAGGACTAAGCGGCCGGGAGCGCTGGCGCCATGATGGCGCAAGGCCAAACCCGTCACTTGGACGGCGTTTCTTCCGCCGTGTTCGCGGCATCCACCGTATTCGCCGTCGGCTTTTCCGCGCTTCCAAACCGCAGCGCGAATTGCCGGGTGAACACGGCGCCGAAGAAGAAAATCTGCGCGGAATAGTAGATCCACAGCAGCAGCGCGATCAGCGAACCGGCCGCGCCGTAAGCGGATACCGCCGCGCCGCGGCTCAAGTAGACGCCGATCCCCCATTTGCCCACCAGGAACAACGCGGCTGTCACGATGGCGCCGGGAATCACGTCCTTCCAGGAGATCTTCGCGCTGGGCAGCAGCTTGAAGATCACGGCGAACAGCGCCACCACCACCGAAAACGAAAACAGGCTGGAAAGCCAATCGGCCACCGTGGCGATGGTGGATGCCATCCACAAGTCTCCGTAGAACTTGCGCGCCGCGCCCAGGGCGGCGTTCACGGTCAGCGAAATCAGTAAAAACAGGGCCAGCACCAACACCAGGCCGAACGACAACACGCGGCTGCGCACCATGCCGTGGATGCCGCCCTTCTGGTGTGGCGGCACTTCCCACAGATCGTCCAGGCTGGCCTTCAGTTCGGCAAACGCCGTCGTGGCGCTGAAGATCAGCACAAAAATCGAAATCAGCGCCGCAATCCAGCCGCCGCCCGATTCATGGGCGCTGGCCAGCACGGTCTGGATGACCTCGGCGCCGCGTTCGCCCGTCAGGTCGCGCAGGGAAGAAAACAGCTCGGAGCGCACCGCGTCTTCGCCGAAGAAAGCGCCCGCCACCGCGATCACCAGGATAAGCATCGGGGCCAGCGAGAACACCATGTACAGCGCCAGCGCCGCGCCCTTGCTGGAAGCGCGATGGCTTGACCACTGGTTGGCGGAATCCATCAGCAATCCGCCGATTTCGGACGGACGCAGGGCTCGCAGGCTCTGGGGAAGGCGCATGGGTCTGGACTCTGTCTATGGACCCTTTATTGTAGGGACGCATGTGCCGGGACGAAACCCACAGTTTGTGCGCAAACGTTTTCGCGCCGGACAGCCCGTCGCAAGGTCTTTGAAGAAAGCCGCGCCCAAAGAAAAACCCCCGGGGCGAAGGTCCGGGGGTTTCTCAGATACTGCATTCCCCGGCATGAAGCCGGGGAGGCCGTGCAAGGGAAGCGGGACTTAGAAGTCCATGCCGCCCATGCCGCCCATGCCACCCGGCATGGCCGGGGCAGCGGGCTTGTCTTCGGCCAGTTCCACAACGGCGGCTTCAGCCGTCAGCAACAGGCTGGCGACGGAGGCAGCGTTCTGCAGGGCGGTGCGGGTCACCTTGGTGGGATCCAGCACGCCTTGCTCAACCAGGTCGGTGTACTCGCCGGTTGCGGCGTTGTAGCCGTAGTTGCCCTTGCCGTTCAGCACGTTGCTGACCACGACGCTGGCTTCTTCGCCGGCGTTCGTGACGATGGTGCGCAGCGGCTCTTCCACAGCACGCAGGATCAGCTTGATACCGGCGTTCTGGTCAGGCGTGTCGCCCTTCAGGTCAGCGATGGCTTGCTTGGCGCGCAGCAGTGCAACACCGCCACCAGCCACAACGCCTTCTTCCACTGCGGCGCGGGTAGCGTGCAGGGCGTCTTCGACGCGAGCCTTCTTTTCCTTCATTTCGACTTCGGTGGCAGCGCCAACGCGAATCACGGCAACGCCGCCGGCCAGCTTGGCCACGCGTTCTTGCAGCTTTTCACGGTCGTAGTCGGACGTGGCTTCTTCGATCTGGATACGGACTTGCTTGACGCGAGCCTCGATCGACTTGCTGTCGCCAGCGCCGTCGATGATCGTCGTGTTTTCCTTGCCCACTTCGATGCGCTTGGCTTGGCCCAGTTCAGCCAGGCCGGCCTTTTCCAGCGACATGCCGGTTTCTTCGGAGATCACCGTGCCGCCCGTCAGGATGGCGATGTCTTCCAGCATGGCCTTGCGGCGGTCGCCGAAGCCCGGAGCCTTGACGGCGGTGGTCTTCAGGATGCCACGGATGTTGTTCACAACCAGGGTGGCCAGCGCTTCGCCTTCGACGTCTTCTGCGATGATCAGCAGCGGACGGCTCGACTTGGCAACTTGTTCCAGCACGGGCAGCAGGTCACGGATGTTGCTGATCTTCTTGTCGAAAATCAGGACATACGGATCTTCCAGCACGGCAACTTGCTTTTCCGGGCTGTTGATGAAGTAGGGCGACAGGTAGCCGCGGTCGAATTGCATGCCTTCGACGACGTCCAGCTCGTTTTCCAGCGACTTGCCGTCTTCGACGGTGATGACGCCTTCCTTGCCAACCTTGTCCATCGCGTCAGCGATGATCTGGCCGATGGAGGCATCGCTGTTGGCCGAGATCGAACCAACTTGAGCGATTTCCTTGCTGGTCGTGACCGGCTTGGATTGCTTCTTCAGTTCAGCCACGGCAGCGGCGACAGCCTTGTCGATGCCGCGCTTCAGGTCGATCGGGTTGAAACCGGCGGCAACGTACTTCAGGCCTTCCATGACGATGGCTTGAGCCAGCACGGTGGCGGTCGTGGTGCCGTCACCGGCGTTGTCGGAGGTCTTGGAAGCAACGTCCTTGACCAGTTGTGCGCCGATGTTCTCGAACTTGTCCTTCAGTTCGATTTCCTTGGCGACGGACACACCGTCCTTGGTCACGGTCGGGGCGCCGAACGAGCGCTCCAGCACGACGTTGCGACCCTTGGGGCCCAGGGTGGTCTTAACAGCGTTGGCGAGAACATTCACGCCGCGGACGATGCGCACACGGGCGTCGTCACCGAACAATACTTGCTTGGCAGCCATTTCTTAGCTTCCTTCGAAAATTCGTTTGAGGCGGGATTACAGAACCACGGCGAGGATTTCGTCCTCGCGGATGACGAGCAGTTCTTCGCCATCAACCTTCACGGACTGGCCGGCGTACTTGCCGAACAGAACCTTGTCGCCAGCCTTCAGGTCGACCGGCAGAATCTTGCCTTCTTCGGTCTTCTTGCCGGGGCCGACGGCCACGACTTCGCCTTGATCAGGCTTTTCAGCAGCGCTGTCGGGGATGACGATGCCCGAGGCAGTCTTGCGCTCGTTTTCGAGGCGTTTGACGATCACGCGATCGCCCAGGGGACGCAAGGCCATGAGTAACTCCTGTTTACTTGAAAAAAGTGAATGATCAGTGAGCCACGGGAGGGCTGTTAGCACTCACCGGTGTCGAGTGCTAATTATAGGGATGATGTTCCGGGGTTCAAGGGGGGGAGGGGCGGCTGTTACATATTCGAGGGACCGCTGTCGGTGTCGAAATTCATCTAACGTGGGATTTGCGTCATCCAGTTTGGGAATCGAGGATTTCCGATATACAAGCACTGGCGCGGTCTCCAGCCGGATTTCGCCTCTGGAGGTCCGATTTCGTGTGTCACGCTTGGGGTGATGTCGCTTTAAGCCGGCAGCCATCGACGTAGCGCGTGAGCGCCGGCCACTGGTTCAAGGCATACGAGAGCCAAAAGTTGCACAACCTCTCGACAAACGGGAAAATCGATCACTTGGTCCACCAAGTCCGTGGCCGCAGACTATTCAGGAGTGAAGGACGTGCGCAACCCCGTTCTCGCGGCAATACCGACCGGCATCATGGAAGGCCGGTGCCGGCAAAGCGCTCATGGCAAACACGCGATCCTGCATGCTGTGATCTGCGCGGTCCTCGCCAGCTCTCCTTTCCTGCAGATCGAAGCCGCCCATGCCGCCGGCTTCGACTGCACGCCGCGAAAGCCCATGTCGAACATCTAATCTGCGCCGAACCTTCGCTGTCCAAGCTGGACGATCAGGTGAAGGAGCTTTACGAAAAGATCCAGGCTGAAACCGTTGGCCGTGACGGTGAAACCGGTGAATGGCGTGATCCTGTAGCGAAAGAGCAGACGCAATGGCGCACCACCGTGCGCGACCGTTGCCCCGACGCCGCCTGCCTGAAATCCGCCTACGTGGACCGCATCGCTGCCATGAAAAAGAACTGGGCAGAGGCGCTGGGCCCCGCAGGCAAGTAATACGCGAAGCCCTCCGGGGTGGTCGAATTTTGCTATTTAAAAGCATCCTGTCGGCGCTGAAGTAAAAGTGAGCCACCATGTGTCCGATCGCCGGTTCGATGGCGCTGCAGTGATCTCACCAGGCCGAGAGCGAAGCTGCAGGGCGGCTTGCCGATATCGCAAATTCCCAATTCAGATGACGCTTTTCTCCCAGAATCCCAACTTGAGTGACGCAACGGGACCCACGTCAAGCGCCTGACGGGTACTCAACGCCCGTCTGCGCGCCCTGGCGGGCTTCCTGCTAGTGCCGCGGGGGGGGG
>NZ_JBHFII010000061.1:439178-444730 GCF_057334215.1 Achromobacter maghribensis
GCGTCGCCTCGTAAATTCACGCATCTTCTTTCGACAAGAATTGGGTCGAGCAATTGGCGACGACCGCGGCCGCCGAATCCGGCGAAGCGTTCCGCACCGTGGCCACATCCGCGGAGGCCGTCACCTCGAGCGCCCGCATTTGGCTATATACCCCTGCCCAAATGGGCGCGAGATGGATGATGGTGTTGATTGCGTGCCTCTGCTGCAGGTTCTCCAGCCGGTCCTTCAAGTGCACCAGGTCCTCCTTGTCGAACACCATGAATTCCTGAAAGGGGTGCCAGGTCAGAACCAGTTCATCAGATGGTCGACGGTCCTGAAAAATTCGGCGCACGTCCAAGTTCGAGGTAATTCTGTTCGCCGAGGCAAAGTCCAAGCCCGCGTCTGTTGGTTTGCTGTCGTCAGCGTCTTGTCCTTGCCGTTTTTCTTGATGATCACCTACACCGGGCTGGTCTTCTTCGCCGTGACTTACCTGCCTGCGGCGCGCGACGCGCTGTATGGCACGGCGGCCGCTCAGCGTCAGGAATTCGCGAAAGAACTGCGGGGGCCGCGCGCAGCGATCAACCGGTCACAGCACCTAACGTGTCGCTGCCTGCGCTTGCGCAGAGGCTGGAATCCGAATGGGGCGCGGGACATGTCGCGTCGATGCAGATCATGCACCCTGCGGGTGAATCCCCATACATTGATGTGCGCAGGGCCAGCACGTCCACGCTAAGCGTGCATGAACTGGCTGCGCGCTTCAGCGCCATCGACGGCGAGCGATTGCCGCTGCCTCCGAGGCCGCTCAGGCGACGATGCGCGTGCGCAGTACGTTATTCGCGTTGCACGAAGGGCTTTTCGCCGATTGGTGGCTCCGCTGGCTGTATGTGATTTCGGGGCTGCTCGGCTGTGCCGTGATCGGGACTGGTCTGGTGCTGTGGACCGTCAAGCGGGGGCAGCAGCATCAACGCCTGCAACCATTTGCTGTCCAGACCGTTTACAGGCACTCCTCGCATGTTTCAAAGATCTGCACCTACGCCGTCACATTCTGGCTTGAATCGCAAAACTTGCTTGCACTTACGCGGCACGGCCCAGAACGAAAAACGGATAATTCCCGCCTCTCACACACAGGATATTGTTTTGAAGTTGAAAGCTGCACTCCTGATTTCCGCCCTCAGCGCCCTGGCCTTCGCACCTGCCCACGCGGCATCGCAACGCTCGGTTGACGCGCGCGCCTTCGACATTGCTGGCGTCAAGCCCGGCATGGACTACGACGAAGCCCTGGCCGCGGCGGCCAAGAACTTCAACGTTGCCAAGAACCAGATCCGCACCGGCTACGCGACCAACAACGTAGTCACCGGCACCAAGATGCCGATGAACTTCAGCTACAGCAAAGACGGTGTCGAGCTGTCCGTGCACTTCGAGCCGCGCCTGCCGGTCGACAAGAATCGCCCGCTGGTGGTGTCGCAGATCAACTATGAACTGCCGTGGAGCCCTGCCAACCGCGACGCCATGGCCGCGGCCGCGCTGCAGAAGTACGGCAAGCAGTCCAACTTCCCCAGCACGCTGCCCATGCAGTGGTGCGAAAAGCCCAGCTCCAATCCAGGGATGGGCTGCTCGAGCGACATGTCGCAGGCCGTGCTGAACTACTCGGGCGTCAGCCTCAAGCTGTACGACCCCGCGCCGACCAATGCACGCATCCAGTTCATGGATAACTCACAGACGCGCAAACCCAGCTTCTGATCTCACCCCAGGTTCTGAAACCGGGAAGAAGTGATCGTGCCTGGTGTTGGTTTGCACTGAAAACTGATGTCGAGGTTCAGGGGCCTCAGGATTGTTCGCCGCGCGCGGTCCCTTCCCAGAACACCACTCGGCGATGCAGCCGGCGCATGAACAGCGAGCCGGTGAGCCCGATGGCGGCAAGCAGCGCCACGCCGGCGAACATGGTGGCGAGGCTCATGCTGACCGACGCCGAGGCGATGAGATAGCCCAGGCCGCGCTGCGCCGAGAGGAATTCGCCGACCACGGCGCCGATCAGGGCGAGAGAGACGCCGATCTGCAGCCCGGAAAAGATGTCGCCAGCGGCGGCGGGAAGCTTCACGTGCAGGAGGAGGTAGCGGCGGCTGGCGCAGAAGGCGCGGCAGGCGTCCAGCAACTCCGGATCGGTACGCTTGATGCCATTGACCGTGTTCACGAAAAGCGGAAAGAAGCAGACGAGCGCGACCAGCACGACCTTCGACGCCATGCCGAAACCGAACCACACGAGGATGATGGGACCCAACGCCACCTTCGGCATTGCCTGCAAGCCCAGGAATACCGGATAGCAGAAGCGCTCGAAGGTGCGCGATTCGGCCAGCAACGCGCCGAACACGATCGCCAGGCCGCATCCGAGGGCATAGCCGCTTACGGCCTCGGCAAGGGTGGCGCCGATGTGTGGCCAGAGGGAGCCGGTGGCAAACCCTTGCGCCAGGGCGTCAAACACGGCGCCAGGCCGGGGCAGCAGATAGTCCGGGATGGCGAAGATCTCGATCGATGCGTGCCAGAGGCCGATCAGGACCGCGAGGCTGATGAGGGGGTAGATCGGGGCGGGCAGGCGCGGGGCCCGCGCCGGCCGGGAGGCGGAAGCGGAGATTTCAGGCATGGCTCGTGAAGTGGCGGCGCAGGTGATGGCAGGCGGTGTTGAAGTCGGCGTGACCTAGGGTGTCGGGCGTCCGGGGACGGGCGAGACCGGGCCGGTAGTCTTCCACGATGCGTCCGGGGCGGGGCGACAACACCAGGATTCGGTCGGCCAGGAAGACGGCTTCGGGGATGCTGTGGGTGATGAAGAGCACCGATTTGCGCTGCTGGCTCCAGATCCGTTGCAGCTCGAGCGTCAATGCCTCGCGCGTGAGCGCGTCCAGTGCGGCGAAGGGCTCGTCCATCAGGAGCAGGGCCGGGTCGGCCAGCAGCATGCGGGCGATACCCACGCGCTGCTGCATGCCGCCGGACAACTCGTGCGGATAGTTTGCGGCGTAGCGTTCCAGGCCAACGAGCGTCAGCAGTTCCTGGGCGCGCACGCGCGCCGCCTGTGACGGGAGCCCAAGCGTGGCCGCGGGCAGCAGCACGTTCTGCGCCACCGTGCGCCAGGGCAGCAGGTTGGGCTTCTGGAACACCACCCCGGTGCGGCGGCTGGGTCCGGCGATCTCTTCGCCCGCCAGCGTGAGCTTGCCGGCGGTGGGCCGGATCAGCCCCGCCGCGAGCTTGGCCAGCGTCGACTTGCCGCATCCGGACGGTCCCAGCACCGCCACGAACTCGCCCTCGGCAAGCGTCAGGTCGATGGGACCCAGCGCGTCGAGGGTGCCACGGCGGGTGCGGTAGGAGAGGCTCACGCCCTCCAGCTTGAGGTCCTGCGTCATGCGGCGGCCTCGCGCAGGAAGCGTTGCACGGCGGCCCAGGCGGCACGGCTGGCCTGCGCATTGGCCAGCGCCGTTCCGCCGCCGTCGAGGACGATGCCGGCCACCGGGTGCGGTTTCGCGATGAGCGTGGCGGGCACGTGCGGCACGCCCAGCGCGTGGCCCGCGCCCACACACCGGACGTGCTCGACCGGCCAGCGGTGTTCATGGCGGTAGAGGGTCTGGGCGATCTCGTCGGCATAGGCGGACGAGGGCCAGAAGCCGTCGTCCGTGCCCGACACCAGCATCACGGGGCCGGCGATGCGCTCGACGGGAATGCGCGCGGCCGCGACGCTAGTTGCATCGCGGTGCGCGCTCACGAACGCGGGCGCCTGCCGCACGGGCACGTCGCCGGCGTCGCGGGCGTCGAACGCGGTCCAGTCCGCTTGGGGATTGCCGTCCCACACACTGCGCAGCGGCTCGCCGCGCCACGTCCAGGCGGGCTCGCCCGGGGGCTGGCCGGGACGGCCGGCCCGCAGCGTGCCGTGCACCACCGAGCTGGGCACGTAGGCGATGACGGCGGAGACGAGATCCGGGAACCGCGCGCCGAGCAGCAACGACAGCTCCCCGCCGCGCGACTGGCCCGTCAGCGCCAAGAAACCCCTGGCGGGTTTCAGGCGGGCATGGACCCAGCGCAGCGCCGTTTCGAAGTACTCCAGCGGGGTGTCGGAGATGTGATCCGGACGGCCTGGGGATTTGAAGTAGCCGAGCGCAATGGCCTCGTAGCCGTGCGCGGCGTACAGGGCCGCACGTTGACGGGCCACGCCGCCGCCTGATCCGTTGAACACGACGATCACCGGGTGCGGTCCGGGGCTGGAGGGCATATAGCGGGTGCCGGACAGGCCGTCGCCCAGCTCGATCTGTGTGACGCCATCCGCCTCGAAGCGCTGTACCAATTGCGCCTGCAACGATATCGGGCCGGCGCGCAGCGCCAACGCGAGCGTGACCGCCGTTGTCGCGTCGCTGTGCTGCGGCGCCGTGGGCGCCTCCACCCGCCGCAGCGCCCAGGCCACGGCCATGGCGTCCGGCACCGTCCAGTCACCGGCGCGCGGCGCCTGGGCATCCAGGTCCAGCACGCCGTCGGCGCCGACTTCGAATTCGGCGGCCGCTTGCCACAGGCTGCCGTCCGGATGCCTCATGCGGACCTCCAGACGCGCCGGTCCGGCCGGCAGGCCACGAGCCACGATGGTCCGCGGCACGTCGATCAGGGCGTCCTCGGGAGTGACGCGCAGGGTGGGCGCCGTGGGGGCGCCGCTCGCCAGCTCGCGACTCATGGCTGGGCCTTTGCCTTGGCGCGCACGGCATCGGCGTCGAATGCGTTGATGCGGGGCAGCAGATCGTTGGTGAAGAGCTTGTCGACGGGTACGTCCGCGCTCGGATATTCGCCCGCGTCGGCCATCGCCTTGATGCCGGCTCGGATCGCGGCGAGATCGTACTGACCTGGCACGCGGGGAGCGCCCACGGGCGTGTACAGCACGCGCTGCAGGCGGCGGGAGAGGAGCGTGGTCGCGTCCTTGAGCGCGCGGGCTTCGTCGCCCTCCGGCTTGGCCTGCGGATTGGCTTTCCAGAACGCGCGCACGCAGAATGTCGGATTGGCCTCGCAGGCGATTTGGCCCTTGGTGTAGGCGCGCGCGAAGCGTTCCAGCAGTTGCGGGTTGTCCCGCAGCGTGTCCAGGTGCGCGATGAAGCCGTTGCCCGCCGTTTCCCCGAACACGGCCGGATACGCGACGCGGCGGATGGGCGTGCCCGACATCTCCAGCATGTCGTTCCAGCTGCTGTTGAAGTTCAGTGCGTCGACCTGATGATTGCGCAGCGCCTGGAAGCCGGCAGCCAGGGCACCCACGGCCACGAACTCGACGTCCTTGCCGGGAGTCAGGCCGGCCGTGCGCAGCGCGGCGCGTCCGCCGGGGATCGTGCCCCAGGTGAGCGCGCCCACGCCGACCTTCTTGTTGCGCAGGTCGGCAAGTGTCTTGATGGGACCGTCCGCGAGCACGGCGAACTCCATGGTCGTGGCCGGCACGCCGTTATAGAAGTACTTGAGCGGCAGGGGATCCTTGCCGCCGAAGGTGCTGGAGATGACCGGTTCCGAGGTCGGGTAACCGACCGTCACCCGCTTGTTCGCGACCTGCGGAAGCAGGGCGCCGG